>JALRKU010000186.1 GCA_023254755.1 Aeromicrobium sp.
CCTGCGGTCGCTGACGCCCGAGGGCTCGCCACGCCGGTACCGGCGGTGGCAGTCGTACGGCGAGTCCAAGCTGGCCAACCTGGTGTTCGCGATGGAGCTCGACCGGCGCGTCAAGGCCGCCGGGCTCGGCGTCGTGAGCGTCCCAACTTGCAGAGCACGGGCCTCGACATGGGCAGCAGCGCGCTGCCCGGCATGGCGCTGCACCAGGTGTCGCGCCTCGTCGGGCAGTCGGCCGAGGCCGGCGCCTGGCCGTCGCTGATGGCCGCCACGGACCCCACGTTGACCGGCGGCGAGTACCTCGGTCCGTCGGGCCCGGGCGGGCTCCGCGGCCGACCGAAGCGGGTCGGCATGTCGCGCACGGCGCACGACGAGGCGCTGGCCGACGCGCTCTGGATCGCCACCGAGTCGGCGGCCGGCGTCTCGTTCGAGGTCTGAGGACCCGGCGGCTAACCCAGCCCGGTCATGCGTGAGCGGGCGTCCGGATCCTCGGCGAGGAGCGCCGCGCGGGTGCGTCGGCGGTAGCGCCACAGCTGGGTCAGGCCGAGCGCCCAGAGCAGGTACTGGAACGACATCGCCCACCGGAACGCCCCGGGCGTGTAGGCAGTGCTGTCGCCCGGCGTGCGCCAGTCGAGGATCAGGCCGATCGCGATGACGAGGACCAGGCTCGCGACGAAGCCCGCCTGGTTCACGATGGCCGTCGCGCTCGCGACCCGGTCCGCCGGATTCGACGTGCGGGCGAGGTCGAAGCCGATCATCGACGCCGGGCCACCGACACCCGCGATCACCACGAGCGCCACCAGCACCGGCAGCGGCGCCTGGCCGGGCCACGCGAGCACGACCGTCCAGATCGTCACGATCGCGACCACGACGCCGATGACGATCGTGGAGCGGTGCCACGGGTCGCGGCCGATCGCCCAGCCGATCAACGGTCCGGCGCCCATGATGGCGACGACCATGAGGGTCAGGAGCGTGCCGGCCGCCGCCGACGACAGCCCCTCGCCGCGCACCAGGAACGGGTAGCCCCAGAGCAGGCCGAGCGTGGTGGCGCTGAACTGGGTCGTGAAGTGGGTCCAGAAGCCGAGTCGGGTGCCCGGCTGGCGCCACGACGCCGCCAGGCGCGAGCGGATGCCGGACCACGACAGGCGGTCGCCCCGCAGGATCCGGTCGGTCGGGGCGTCGTGGACGACCAGCACGAGGGCGACGGCGAAGACCAGCCCGAGACCTCCGGCCGCGAGGTAGGTCGGTGTCCAGCCGAGCTCGCGGAGCGCCCACGTCATGGGCGCCGCCGCCACGACAGCGCCCAGCTGGCCGGTCACGCCGGTCAGCTGGGTGATGAGCGGGATGCGTCGCACGGGAAACCACGCGGCGACCAGGCGCAGCACGCAGATGAAGGTCATCGCGTCGCCGATGCCGACGAACACCCGGGCCACCAGCGCGGCGGGATAGGAGTCGGCAAGCGCGAACCCCGCCTGCGCCAGCGAGATGGTCGTCGTGCCGGCGATCAGCACGGCGCGGGCGCCGAAGCGGTCGACCAGCAGACCCACGGGGATCTGCATGCCCGCGTACACCAGCAGCTGCAGCATGACGAACGTGGCCAGCTGCGACGCCGAGATGCCGAAGCGGTCGCTGGCCGCCAGTCCCGCGACCGCGAGCGACGAGCGGTGGAACACGGCCAGCAGGTAGACCGCGACCGCGAGGCCCCAGATGCGCCACGCCCCGCCCGGGACGACGACGTTCTGGCTCACCGACCAAGCCTACGTCCGGAGGCCGTCGGCCTGCCGGGCGGCCGGGGCCGTGCCACGGTGGGAGCATGACCTCGGATCGCCTCACCCTCGTCGACTGGCGGGTCCGCGTCGCCGACCTCTACGCGCGGGTGCGAGCCCAGGCCGACCCGCTCGACGGGCACCGACTCTGGCGGGAGGGTCGGGCCGAGCTCTTCGCCCACCACCCGCAGAGTCCGACCGAGCGCTGGGAGACGCGGGACTCCGTGCCCTACTGGCCCTACGACCCGCGGTGGCGCTTCGAGGTCCCCCTGCTCGACGCGGAGCCCGCCGAGCTCCTCGCACCGGGTGGGGACGACGGCACCGTGACCCTGCGACGGACGGGCCGCGTCGACCTGCCCGGCGTCGGCAGCCTCGACGTGTGGTGGCTCGACCAGTACGCCGGCGGAGTCTTCGTGCCGCTGAAGGACGCGACCAGCGGCACCACCTCGTACGGCGGCGGTCGCTACCTGCTCGACACCGCCAAGGGCGCCTGGCTGGGCGGCGAGGACGGCACCGTCGTGCTCGACCTCAACTTCGCCTACCACCCGAGCTGCCGCTACGACCCGCGCTGGATCTGCCCCCTCGCGCCCCCGGGCAACACCGTCGACGTCGCCGTCGAGGCGGGCGAGCGGCTCTGACCCCGCTCACGAGCCCAGGTACTTGCCGGCCATCTTGATCGTCCCGGGTCCATCCGGCACGGAGCGCTCCGTGCACGCACCCGTGGCGCCGTCGCAGGTCGTCACCGTCCGCCCGTCGACCCGCATGAGGCGCCCGTCGGGCGTCCAGCCGTAGTCGAAGCCGTCGCCCGGCAGCGTCACCCGACGGCCCGAGTCGACCGACGTGACCGTGACGACCGGCGACTCGACGTCCTCGCCGGTCCGGCCGTCGGAGTAGCCGATCACCTGCCCGTCCCTGCCCAGCATCCGCATCGTCGTGCTGGTGAGGACGAACCGGCCGTCCGGCGACAGGGCGTTCATGGCGAAGACCCCGTCGCCGGGGCCAGCCAGGTCGCGCACGGACCTCAACCGCTCTGACGGGCCGAGCCGCAGCACGTCGGCCTCGAGCTCGCCACCGAGCGCGCGCCCCCCTCCGACCGACGGCAGCTGGACGCCAGGGACCTCGGCCGCCGTCCGCCCCGTGCGCCAGTCGATCACCCGCTGGGCCCCGTCGACGCCGACCACGACGTAGTCGCCGGTCAGGCCGATCGGCGGCACGTCCCACCCGGCCCACGTGTAGGGCGCGTCGAAGCCGGTGGTGGCGATCTCACGACCCGTGGAGGCCTCGACGACGTGGACCTCGAAACCTGTCGATGCCCTGGTCACGTAGGCGAACCGATCAGCCTGCGCGTCCGCTCCCGGGACCACCTTGCCCGGCAGGTCGAGCCGGCGCACCGACCCGTCGGTGCCGACGTAGACGTAGTCGCGCCGGGCGTCTCCCCTGACGTCGTTCGTCACCCCGGCGATCACGCCGTCGGCCGTGTAGTACATCAGCTGCACCGTGACGCCGAGATCGACGGAGAAGTCGGGATCGCTGAACCACAAGGTGTGACCGCGGGAGAACGCCCCTCCGGTGCGGTAGGCCGCTGCGACGCGCTCGACGTCGTCCTGCGAGATGCTCGACGTGACTCCGTCTGCAGAGAACGACGTCTTGTCGTGGGCGCCACCGATCACCACGGCACCGCCGAGCAGGGCGCCCACGACCGCAGTCGTCAACCCGCCACGCACGGCCGCCCGACGGCGGCGCACGCGGCGTCCTCGCCGCAGCACGTCGGTGAGCGGGAGCTCGGGGACCGTCTCGGCAGCGACGTGCTCGCGGATCCGGTCGATCATCAGGTCGGTCATGGCGTGAACCTCTCGTGAGCGGATTCGACGTGGCGCCGCAGCGCGGACAGGGCAGCCGAGGTCTGGCTCTTGACCGTGCCTCGGGAGACGTTCAGCAGGTCGGCGGTCTCCTCGACCGACAGGTCCTCCAGGAACCGCAGGGCGACGACCGAGCGTTGTCCGGGCGGCAGCGCACGGAGCGCGTCACCCAGATCGGCGCGGTCGACGAGCTCGGACACGTGGTCGCCAGCGGCCGGCTCGTCGTGCTCGAGCGGCGCGGAGACGCCGACCTGCTCGTGCGTGGAGGACCGACGGCGGAACCAGTCGTTCGTGACGTTCACCAGCACGCGGCGGACGTACGCCTGACGCCGGTCGCTCGTCCGGACCCGAGGCCACGCGACGTAGGCCCGCACCAGCGCCGACTGCACGAGGTCCTCGGCGAGCTGCCGGTCGCCCACCATGACCACGGCCGTGCGGAACAGCTGTGGCCACGCGACGCGCGCGAACTCGCTGAACTCCGCTTCGGTGCTGGACCGCACGGCGCCTCCTCCGCAATGACGTCCCCATCGTCTGAGACGGCTTGAGGTCGCGGAAGGGTTGGCTGCCGCGCCCCCTAGAAGGTCAGGGCGGTGGCGGGGTCGTGGAGGATCGACGCGACGTCGGCAAGGAAGTGCGAGCCCTGCTCGCCGTCGACCAGCCGGTGGTCGAAGCTGAGCGCGAGGGTCGTGACCCAGCGCGGCACGATCGCGTCGTCGTCGGCGACCCACGGGCGCCTCGCGATCTGCCCGACCGCGAGGATGCCCGCCTCCCCGGGGTTGAGGATCGGGGTGCCGGCGTCGATCCCGAAGACGCCGACGTTGGTCAGCGTGAACGAGCCACCCGCCATCTGCGCGGGCTGCGTGCGCCCGGCCCGGGCCGTCTCGGTGAGCTCGCCGATCGCGCGCGCCAGCTCCAGCAGGGACAGCTGGTCGGCACCCGGGATGTTGGGCACCACCAGGCCCCGGTCGGTCGCGGCAGCGACGCCGAGCGTGATCGACTGCTTGAGCACGATCTCCTGCGCGGCCTCGTCCCAGCTCGAGTTGAGCTCGGGCGTGCGCCGCATCGCCAGACAGATCGCCTTCGCCACGATCACGGTCGGCGACACCTTGACGTCGGCGAACCGTCGGTCGGCACGGAGCCGCTCGACCAGGTCCACCGTGCGCGTCACGTCGACCGTGACCCACTCGGTGACGTGGGGGGCGGTGAAGGCCGACGCGACCATCGCCTGCGCCGTCATCTTGCGGACGCCCTTGATGGGCACCCGCACCTCGCCGGCGGACGGTGGCGGCGGCGACGGGGCCTCGGACCGCCCCCGCGCGAACGCCTCGACCTCGGCACGCGTGACGACGTCGCCCTCGCAGGGCACCTCCGCCAGGTCGACCCCCAGGTCCTTCGCGAGCTTGCGCACCGGCGGCCGGGCGAGCGGGCGGCCGCTGCCGAGCGGGCTCTCTTGCGCGACCCGCGCCGTGCCCTCTTGCGCGACCCGCGCTGTGCTCTCCTGCGCGACCCGCGCCGTGCTCTCTTGCGCGACCCGCGCTGTGCCCTCTTGCGCGACCCGCGCTGTGCTGCTGGCCGCGCTGACGCGCTCGGTGTCGACCGACGCGACCCGCGCCGGGCCGCCCGGCAGCGACGGCGGTCGGCGACGGCGTCGCGTGGGGGTGTCGGACCGCGGGCCGTAGCCGACCAGCATCGCCTGTCGCTCACCCGCAGGAGCGGTCTCGGTGGCCGGAACCTCCGTCGGCAGATCGGCACCGATGCGGATGATCGGGGTGCCCACCGCCACCGTCTCACCCTCGGCGACCAGCAGCGCACCGACCTCGCCGGCGTACGGACTGGGCAGCTCGACGACGGACTTGGCGGTCTCGATGTCGACCAGCACGTCGTTGACCGCGACCGTCTGGCCGGGCGCGACGCGCCACGTGACGATCTCGGCCTCCGTCAGACCCTCGCCGACGTCGGGCAGCGTGAACTCGGGCATCAGCGGCCTCCCGCGAGGTCGGCGCCGATCGCGAGCGCACGATCGACCGCGTCGAGGATCCGGTCGAGGTTCGGCAGGAACTCCTCCTCGACGCGACTGGGCGGGTAGGGCAGGTCGAAGCCCGCGACCCGTTGGACCGGCGCCTCGAGCGAGTGGAAGCACTCCTCGGTGAGCCGAGCCGCGAGCTCGGCACCCAGGCCGAGCGTGCGCTGGGCCTCGTGCACGACCACGGCGTGTCCCGTGCGACGCACCGACTCCACGACGGGACCGAGGTCGAGCGGCGACAGCGTCCGCAGGTCGATCACCTCCAGATCGAGGCCGTCGGACGCTGCGGCGTCGGCGGCCTGCAGACACAGGGTGACCATCGGGCCGTAGGTGATGAGCGTGGCGTCGCGGCCCGGTCGGACGGTCGACGACGAGAAGGTCGTGGCGGGCCGCACGTCGAGATCGACCTCGGCCGTCTCCCAGTAGCGCCGCTTGGGCTCCATCACGA
>JALRKU010000228.1 GCA_023254755.1 Aeromicrobium sp.
CGGGTGGACCGACTCGTCCTTCAGGTACAGGTCGACGCCCTCGATCGGGATCGGCAGGACGTGCAGGTGGGTGTCGGCGCTGCGGTTGGCGTCGGCGTCGACACGACGGATCGCCTCGGCGATCCAGGCCCTGGACTCAGTCGACGTCTTCGGCACGGCGGGACTCCTCGAGTCGCTGCGTCATCCGCTCGGCGCGCTCCTGGACGTTGCGCGCGAGGTCGTCGCGCAGCGGCGCCAGCACGAACGCCGCGATGACCGCGGACACCAGCATCGCCGCGACGAGCACGATGAGGTTCGTCGTCGTGGACTGCTCGAACACGAGCAGGCCGATGCCCCACAGCACCAGCCAGCACACCCCGAGCAGAGCGAGCCGGGCCACCGTGTACCGCCAGAACGCCTTCACACCGAGCAGCCTACGGGGCCCTCGGTACGGTGGACGCATGGGCAAGTTCCTGCTCGCCGCCGTCGCGATCACCCTGCTGGTCTACTCGCTGTTCGACCTGGTGGCGACGCCCCGCGAGCAGGTGCGGGGGCTGCCCAAGGCACTGTGGTTCGTCGCGATCCTGGTGCCGGTCGTCGGCCCGTTCGCGTGGCTCCTCCTCGGCCACCAGCGCACGTGGCGCCCGCCGCCCGGGGGGCGCCCCGCTCCTCGGCCGCCGTTCCGGCCCAAGGGCCCCGACGACGACCCGGACTACCTGCGCGGTCTGTGACCGCGGCCCTGCCCGGGTCGGTCAGGCGCTGATCCCGTCCGGCAGCAGCCCGCCGGCGATCCCGCTGCAGCGACGTGCCCCACCGCCCTGAGGTGGCGCCCTCAGGTCGCGCCCTCAGGTCGCGTAGGAGTGCAGCCCGCCGACGAAGAGGTTGACGCCGATGTAGTTGAACAGGAAGGTCGCGAAGGCGACCAGCGCCAGGATCGCCGCAGCCTTGCCCCGCCAGCCCGCCGTGGCGCGCGCGTGCAGGTAGGCCGCGTAGAAGACCCAGGTGATGAACGCCCAGACCTCCTTGGCGTCCCAGCCCCAGTAGCGACCCCAGGCGGCCTGGGCCCAGATGGGTCCGGCGATGAGGGCCGCGAACGTCCAGATCGGGAACGCGAAGGCGTGCACGCGGTAGGCGACCTGGTCGATGACCGCCGACGACGGCATGCGCCACAGGAACCCGACGCGCTCGTCCTCGGGCGTGCGCGCCTCGGCTCGTGCCTTGAGCAGGTACAGGATCGACGCGGCGGCGCCGACGAGGAACGCGGCGCCCGCCGTGATGGCACCGATGACGTGGATCACCAGCCAGTACGAGTCGAGCGCCGGCACCAGCGGTCCGGGCGGCACGTAGACGAACAGCATCGACGACCCGAGCACGATCATCGCGAACACGGTGACGAGCGCGCCGATCCAGTCGATGTCCCAGACCCGCACGAGCACCAGGTAGGCGACCAGCGCCACGAGGATGCCGACGCAGCTGAACTCGTACATGTTGCCCCACGGCACGCGCTCGGCCGACAGGCCGCGCGTGACGACGCCGACGGCGAGCACGAGCGTCGCCAGCGAGGTGAGCGAGTAGCCGATGCCGCCCGCGACGTCGCTGCGGTCGGGCTCGAGGTCGTCGAGCGCCGGCGCCTCGGCGCCGCCGGGGACCGCGACGGGCTGGCGGACGGCGGCGACGTTGCGCGCGAGACCCCACTGCGCCGCGTAGGCCACGAACGCCAGGGCCAGGATCACGGTCGCGGACACCACGGAGTAGTTCGAGAGCCGACCGAGCTGCTCGAGCGTCATGATGCGTCTCCTTCGTCGACCGGGACCAGCTGTTCCGTCATGCGCCCGGTGAAGCGCTCGAGGTCCGCCGGCAGGTCCACCCGCGGCACACGATCGAGCACCGCGACCTCCACCACGGTACGCGAACCCTCACGGCGTGCGCGCACCCAGGTGCGGCGCGGACGGATCGACAGCGAGCCGATCAGACCGATGAGCCCGGCGACGATGCCGACCAGCGGGACCTCGATGCCGGGAGTGGCCGCGATCTGGAAGCGCGCGAACTGCTTGAGGTCCACGAACGTGATCGTGTTGCCGTCGGGGAGCTTCTGGCTCTGACCCTTCTGCAGGCTGACCCGGTAGCCCTTGTCGCCCGTCATGTACTGCGTCATCTTCGTCTTGTCGAGCACGTACACCGACTGCGGCCGACCGTCGTCGAGACCGAGGTCGCCGTGCCACACGAACAGCCCGAGGATCGGGGCGAGGGGCGCCGGGAAGACCGACCGCGTCGCGCCGTCGTCGCCCTGCACGAACGTGGGCAGGAAGAAGCCCTGGAAGCCCAGCTGCTCGGGCCGGGCCTCGGGCACCTTGACGACGCCGTTCGAGGTGTACGACGCGTCGGCGGGCAGGAAGGGCACCGCCTCGTCGTAGACGACCTGGCCGTCGGGGTCGGTGACCCGGATGACGGGTGCGTATCCCTGGCCGACGAGGAAGACCGATGCGCCGCCGACCTCGAGCGGGTGGTTGACCCGGATCGAGAACGGGTGCTCCGAGCCGTCGACGCCCTCGGCGTAGGTGCCCGTCGCCTCGAACGACCTCGGGGCGCCGCGCTGCGGGCCGTCGACCTGGTACGTGGCCGCGAAGTCGTCGAGCGTCACCGTGAACGGCGGCAGGTCGTCGCGGTCGAAGAGCGCCCCCGACCCGAACTCGTCGTACTGGGTGAGGACGTTGCTGAACCGGTCGCCCTCGACGACGATCGCCGCGCCCCGATAGCCCAGCAGCGCGGTCATCGCGACGCCGACGAGCACGACGACGATGCTCACGTGGAAGAGCAGGTTGCCGGCCTCGCGCAGATATCCCTTCTCGGCCGACAGCTCGACGGCCGAGCCGCCGTCCGGCAGCTCGCGCTCGACGACGTCGACGCGCGCCCGGCCGAGTGCCGTCCGCGCCGCCGCGACCACCTCGTCGGGCGACGAGGAGGTGACGAGCTCGGACGACGCCGGGAACCGCAGCAGGTTGCGCGGCACCTTCGGCGGCCGCGCACGCAGCGCCCGCAGGTACACCGCGGTGCGCGGCAGGATGCAGCCGACCAGCGACACCATCAGCAGCAGGTAGACGCCGCTGAACCACGGTGACGTGTAGACGCTGAACAGACCCAGCGTGTCGAGGACGGGCCCGACCGTGGGGTGGTCGATGAGGTAGGCCTCGACGAGTCGGGGGTTCACGCCTCGCTGCGGCAGCAGGGAGCCGGGGATCGCCACGATCGCCAGGAGGAGCAGCAGCGACAGCGCGGTGCGCATCGACGTCAGCTGGCGCCAGATCCAGCGCAGGAACTCCCGCGGGCTCAGCTCCGACGCGAGGTCGGGTCGGTCGTCGGTCATCTCAGCTCTTCACCACTCGCTCGCGGGGCCGTTCGATCACGGGGGGCCGTTCGGTCACAGGGCCGTCTCGAATCCGCCGACCCAGTTCTGCAGGTCGATGACGATGGAGTCCCACCACCCGGTGACCAGCAGCACCCCGACCAGCACCAGCAGTGCGCCACCGGCGATCGAGACCGCTCGCCGGTGGTCGGCGAACCAGCCGACCGCCCCGGTGAGTCGACCGAACCCCAGCGCCGCCAGCACGAACGGCACACCGAGCCCCAGGCAGTAGACGAACGCCAGGAACGCACCCCGCGCCGCGGTCGTGTCGTCGGTGGCCATCGACAGACCGAGCACCGCGGTGAGGGTCGGGCCCAGGCACGGCGACCAGCCGAGGCCGAAGAACAGGCCCAGCACCGGCGCGGCGGCGAGACCCACGGCGGGCACCGCGTGGATGCGCAGGTCGCGGTTGAGGAACGGCAGCCCGCCGGCGAACGCGACACCGAGGGCGATGACCAGGACGCCGGTGACGACCGACAGCAGCCGCTGGTGCTCGCGCAGCTGCAGACCCACGGACCCGAACAGTGCCCCGCCGAGCACGAAGATCACCGAGAAGCCGAGCACGAACAGCAGGGCCCCCGCCAGCAGGCGCCGCCGCGACGCCTGCTTCTCGAAGTCCTGCACCCCGATGCCGGAGACGTAGGACAGGTAGCCGGGCAGCAGCGGCAGGACGCACGGCGAGAAGAACGACACGAAGCCCGCGGCCAGCGCCACGGGGAGCGCGAGCAGCAGGCTGCCCGAGACGACGGTGTCGCCGAGCCAGTCGTTCATCCGCGCGAGCTCATGGACGCAGGGTCACTTCCCGGCCTGGACGTCGTCGATCAGACCCGAGAGGGTGCTGTCGTCGAGGTCGTCGACCGCGATGCGCACCGCGACCTTGCCGTTCGGGTCGATGATCCACGTGGTCGGCACGGCGACCGTGGGCAGGCTGTCGTTGAACTTCAGCTCGAGGCGGCCGCCCTGGTCGGCGAACGTGGGGTAGGTGATGCCGACCTTCTCGTTGTAGGCCGCCGCGGTGTCGGACTTGGAGCGGTTGAGGACGCCGACGAACTTCACGTCGCGGTCGGCGTACTCCTCGGACACCTGCTTCAGGACAGGCATCTCCTTGCGGCACGGTGGGCACCACGGTCCCCACACGTTGACGACGATCGTCTGGCCCTTCCAGTCCGCCGTCGTGAGGGCGTCGCCGGCGAGGTCGTCGCCCGAGAGGACGGGCGCGTCCTTGCGGTCGGCGACCGGCACGACCGTGATCTGCCCGGCGCCCCCGACGTACCCCGCGGTGTCGGCCGGGTCGCCGGACCCGCCGGAGCAGGCCGCGAGCGAGGCCACCAGCGCAGCGCACGCGAGCAGCCGGGCCGGGCGTCGCATCAGGCGCCGCCCGTGAACTTGCCGGAGAGGTTCTCGGGGAGCAGGTGACCGGCCGGTTCGGCGTAGGTGAAGCCGACGTAGTCGTCGCCGTCGAAGGTCAGGCTGGTGATGCTGGCGAGCGTGCACTGCCGCCTGCGCGGGTCGTGCACGAAGCTCTTCTTCTCGAAGGCCTGGCGTGCGATCCAGACGGGCAGCTGGTGCGACACGATGACGGCCTCGTGGCCCCGGGCTGCGTCGCGGGCGTCGGCGACGGCTGCCTGCATGCGCGCGGCGATGTGCTTGTAGGGCTCGCCCCAGGAGGGACGGAACGGGTTGCGCAGCATCCACCAGTTGCGCGGGTTGCTGAACGCGCCCGCCCCCACGCCGACCGTCTTGCCCTCGAAGAGGTTGTCGGCCTCGATGACGCGGTCGTCGGTCGTGACGGGAGCCTCGAGGAGCGTCGCGAGCGGCTCGGCCGTCTGCTGCGCGCGCTCCAGCGGCGACGACACGAGGTGCACGATCTCGTTCTTCGACAGGTAGTCCGCCGCCGCCTTGGCCATCTCGTGCCCGAGGTCGGACAGCAGGAACTTCGGCAGGCGCCCGTAGAGCACGCCGTCGGGGTTGTGCACCTCACCGTGGCGCATCAGGTGCACGATCGTTCGATCACTCATGATCCAGAGGTCCTCAGCGTCAGGGGTCAGGGAGCAGGCGTCGCAGCGGCGGCGGCACGCGCGGCGGCCGGGAGGGCCGCCTCGATCCGAGAGAGTGCCTCCTCGTCGTGGGACGCCGAGACGAACCAGCACTCGAACGCGCTCGGCGGCAGGTACACGCCGGCGTCGAGCATCGCGTGGAAGAACGGGGCGTACCGCCAGGCCTCCTGCGCCTGCGCGCCGGCGAAGTCGACGACCGGTGCGTCGGTGCCCCAGAAGACGCTGAACATGGACCCGGCGCGCTGCAGCCGGTGCGCCACGCCGGCCTCGGCGAGCGCGGTGGTGACCAGTCCCTGCAGGTGCTCCGACGCCGCGTCGAGCCGGGCGTAGGCCGCGTCGTCGGCAGCGCGCAGCGTCGCGAGGCCGGCCGTGGTCGCGACGGGATTCCCCGACAGCGTGCCCGCCTGGTAGACCGGACCGGCCGGCGCGAGCTGCTGCATCACGTCCTCGCGGCCGCCGAACGCTGCTGCCGGGAATCCGCCACCCATCACCTTGCCGAACGTGAGCAGGTCGGGGCGCCACCCCTCCACCGCACCGTCGACTCCCCAGTGGCCCGACCGGGTCACGCGGAAGCCGGTCATCACCTCGTCGCTGATGAACAGCGCGCCGTGTCGGGCGGTGATCTCGGAGAGGAAGCGGTTGAAGCCGGGCTTGGGCGGGACCACGCCCATGTTGCCCGGCGCCGCCTCGGTGACGAGGCAGGCGATCTGGTCGCCGTGCTCGGCGAACGCCGCCTCGACCGCGGCGCGGTCGTTGTAGGGCAGCACGATCGTGTCGGCCGTGACGTGCGCCGGCACTCCTGGCGTGCCCGGGATGCCGAGCGTCACGACACCGGAACCCGCTTCGGCGAGGAGAGAGTCGACGTGCCCGTGGTAGCAGCCGGAGAACTTCACGACCCGGTCGCGGCCCGTGAATCCGCGGGCCAGCCGGATGGCCGACATCGTGGCCTCGGTGCCCGACGAGACCAGACGGACCTGGTCGACGGGGGTGCGGCCGACGATCTCCTCGGCCAGCTCGACCTCGGGGCTGCTCGGGGTGCCGAACGACGTGCCTCGCGCCACCGCGGCCGTGACGGCGTCGAGCACGGCGGGATGGGCGTGCCCGAGCAGCATCGGGCCCCACGAGCCGACCAGGTCGACGTACCGGTGGCCGTCGACGTCGGTCAGCCACGGACCGGATCCCGCCGCCATGAAGACCGGCGCGCCGCCGACCGCACGGAACGCCCTGACCGGCGAGTTCACGCCTCCGGGCGACACCGCACGGGCGCGGTCGAACAGCGACTGGGACGCGGGCGTGGAAGTCACGTCATCCATTGTCGGCCCGGCCGTCACCGGGGCGTACTCGGGTGGACGTAACTCAGCGGTAACCCTATCGTTGGGACCTGGTACGACGTGTGCGACATCACGTCCGCCGTCGTCCGATGATCAGGGGAGGGAAACCCAGATGGCTGTAAGCAGGCTGTCGCGCTGGCAGAAGGCCGGCGCGCTGGTGCCGATGGCACTGCTGGTCACGGCGTGGGGTGCCGCGCTGTCGAGCGGCGGGCTGGCGAGTGCGTCCGGTTCGGACGCCGGTGTGGTGCCCGACGTGCCGAACGCGTCGCTGGACCAGCCGGCGAGCGTGCAGGAGGCGCCGGGGATCGACTCACGGGCGGGTGCGGACTCGGCGGTCTCGACGCTGTCCCCCAACGGCATCCCCTCGGCCGCTCTCTACGCCTACCGCCGCGCCGAGACGCTGCTGGGCAAGGCCGACTCCTCGTGCGAGCTGCCGTGGCACCTGCTGGCCGCGATCGGCCGCGTCGAGTCCAACCACGGCCGCACCAACGGCAACAGCCTCAACACCCAGGGCGTCGCCACGCCCGGCATCTACGGCGTCGCCCTCGACGGCAACGACGGCCGCCGCCGCATCGCCGACACCGACGCCGGCAAGCTCGACAACGACACCGTCCTGGACCGCGCCGTCGGCCCCATGCAGTTCATCCCGTCCACCTGGTCCTCGGTCGGCGTCGACGCCGACGGCGACGGCCGCAAGAACCCCCAGGACATCGACGACGCCGCCACCGCGGCCGGTGTCTACCTGTGCGCCGGACCCGGTGACCTGTCCACCGACTCCGGCGCCCGCGCCGCGGTCGGCCGCTACAACCACTCCGACTCCTACGTCGACCTGGTCATGAAGATCTCGGCACGCTACGCCGCCGGCGACTTCACCGAGTCCCCCAACGGCTACACCGTCTCCCCGATGCTGACCAACCAGTCCGCCGACCAGACCCTGACCCAGGCCCAGCGCAACAAGTCCAAGGACCGCGAGATCAAGGCCAACCAGCCCAAGCCCACCCCCACCACCGGAACCGGCGGAACCGGCGGCACCGGCACCGGCGGCAGCACCGGCGGTGGCACCGGCGGCAGCACCGGCGGTGGCACCGTCACCAGCGGCTCCGGCACCCTCGGCGGCGTCGTGCAGGACCTCGGCGACGGCCTCGGCCTCGGCGGCGTCACCAAGCCCGTCACCGACCTGCTCTCCCGCACCGAGGCCACCTTGCGATGCACCCTGCGCTACCCCCTCGGACCCGCCAGCAGCTTCGCCGCCTGCATGGACTCCTTCGGCTACTGAGCATCGCCGCACGGCTGCGCCCCCGGGACCTGGTCCCGGGGGCGCAGCCGTCTGGTCTCAGTCCGCGGTCGTCGGACCGGCGGACCGTGTGCTCGCCGACGCGGCCGCCACCGCGGCGACCACGAGCGGCACGCCCACTCCAACGGCCGCCAGCAGCGACCACGGGACCTCCACCACCCAGCTGCCCCGGCCGGCGGTCAGGCTGACAGCGGCGCGGACGCCCGGCAGCAGTCCGACCGCCAGACCGATCGCCGACCCGGTGAGCGCGATCATCAGTGCGGAGAGACCCGCGAGCAGCCGCGCGGTC
>JALRKU010000235.1 GCA_023254755.1 Aeromicrobium sp.
TCGCCAAGATCGACTTCCCGAAGCCGTCTCCGTGCGGCAAGACCCCGCTCATGGCCCAGGGGCTCTCCAAGTCCTACGGCGCGCTCGAGATCTTCGCCGGCGTCGACCTGGCGATCGACCGCGGGTCCCGCGTGGTCATCATCGGCCTGAACGGTGCCGGCAAGACGACGCTGCTGCGCATGCTCGCCGGCGACCTGCAGTCCGACACCGGCGAGATCCAGCCCGGCCACGGCCTCAAGATCGGCTACTTCGCGCAGGAGCACGAGACGCTCGACCCCGACAAGACGGTGTTCGAGAACATGCGCGACGCGGCTCCCGAGCTCACTGACACCGCGGCGCGCAGCGTCCTCGGAGCGTTCCTGTTCAGCGGCGACGACGCCGACAAGCCGGCCGGCGTGCTGTCGGGCGGCGAGAAGACCCGCCTCGCCCTGGCGGGCCTGATCGTCTCGAGCGCGAACGTGCTGCTGCTCGACGAGCCGACCAACAACCTCGATCCGGCGTCACGCACCGAGGTTCTCGAAGCGATCCGTCGCTACGAGGGCGCGATCGTGCTGGTCTCGCACGACCCGGGCGCCGTCGAGGCGCTCGATCCGGACCGCGTGCTGATCCTGCCCGACGGCGACGAGGATCTCTGGAACGAGAGCTACCTCGACCTGGTCACGCTGGCCTGAGCCGTCGGGGTCGTGCGGCGCCGCGACTCACGGGCCTCGCTGATGGCGAACCAGACGAAGCCGGTGATGCCGATCAGGCCGAAGAACCACCACTGCAGCGCGTACCAGAAGTGCGGTCCCTGGCCGAGGTCCGGATCCGGCTCGAGCAACAGGTCCGATCCCGGGTCGGGTGACTCCGACCGCAGGTTGAGGTAGCCGCTGCGGAGCGGGTAGTCGAGGGCCTCGTCGTAGCCGTCGCTGGAGATCGCGCGGATCTGTCCGTCGTTGATGCGAACGGCCTCGCCACCCGCCCCGTTGTTCGGCCGCAGCCAGCCCGTGACGTCGACCTCGCCGCTCGGCGGTGCGGGCAGGGTGGGTGCCTGGCCCGAGTTGTCGGTCTGCATCCAGCCGCGGTCGACCAGGATCGCGGTGCCATCGTCGAGGCGCAGCGGCACGACGACGTCGACACCGGGCGCGCTGTCGCGGGTCATGAACTTGACGCTCGCGGCGCCGGAGGCGTCGTACGTGCCGCGCACCTCGACCTGGGTCCACTCCTGCGTCTCGCCGTCGACCTCGGAGCCCCGCGGGACCACCGAGTCGAGCGGCACGGGGTCGGCGCCGTAGTGCTGCTTGATGACCGCGTTGCGGTCGATCCGGTGCTCCAGCCGGTGCCACTGCCACAGTCCGAGCCGGTAGCAGAGGGCGCCGAACACGATGACGAAGGCGAGCAGGCCCAGCCATCGCGGTTTCAGCAGGAAGGCGGGCACGGGGCGAGCCTACGATGGGGACCATGAGGACGGTGACGGGGTCGCTGCGCGACCGCCACGGGCGGGTCGCGACCGACCTGCGCGTGTCGTTGACCGACCGCTGCAACCTGCGCTGCCAGTCCGAGGTGGAAGAGCGCCTGCGTTCCATGGGCCTCCTTCAGGCGGCGCAAGACGACTTGTTG
>JALRKU010000204.1 GCA_023254755.1 Aeromicrobium sp.
CGTTCGTCGAGGACAACAACAACCCCGACGCGTGGCGCGCCGCGGTGCAGGACAACACCAAGGTGTTCTTCGGCGAGACCGTCGGCAACCCCAAGGGCGACATCCTCGACCTCGAGGCGATCTCGGCCGTCGCCAAGGAGACGGGCGTCCCGTTCATCGTCGACAACACCGTCGCCACGCCCTACCTGCTCAACCCGCTCAAGCACGGTGTCGACACGGTCATCCACTCCGCCACGAAGTACATCGGTGGGCACGGCACGGCCATCGCCGGGGTCGTCATCGACGGCGGGACCTTCGACTACGGCGCCCACGGCGACAAGTACCCCGGCTTCACCCAGCCCGACGCCAGCTACCACGGGCTCGTGTTCGCGGAGGCGCTCGGGCCGGCGGCCTTCATCGCCAAGCTGCGCGTGCAGTACCTGCGCAACGTCGGCGCCGCGATCTCGCCGTTCAACGCGTTCCTCATCGCGCAGGGCCTCGAGACGCTCAGCCTGCGCGTGGAGCGTCACGTCGAGAACACCCGCCAGGTCGCGGAGTGGCTGTCGGTCCGCGACGACGTCGCGACGGTGACGTGGGCGTCGCTCGAGGGCAACCCCTACAAGGAGCTCGCCGACAAGTACGTCCCGCGGGGCGCCGGCGCCGTCCTGACCTTCGAGCTGCCCGGTGGGATCGACGCCGGCCGACGGTTCATCGACGCGCTCGAGCTGTTCAGCCACGTCGCGAACATCGGTGACGTGCGTTCGCTGGCCATCCACCCGGCCAGCACGACGCACTCGCAGGGCACGCCCGAGGAGCACGCCGCGACCGGCGTGACGCCGGGCCTGGTCCGCCTCGCCGTCGGCCTCGAGGGCATCGACGACATCCTGGCCGATCTCGACGCGGGCCTGCGCGCCGCCAAGTGAGGTCACGCGGAGCCGCTGCGGATCTCCCTCCCGTCACCGGTGGGTGGCGAGAGGGAGATCCCGTCGGCTCGCGCCGATTCGTCGACGTCGGCGACCTGCCGCTCGACGACGGCTCGGTGCTGCCGTCGGTGCGGGTCGCGTACGAGACGTGGGGCGAGGCCGACGGCCGGCCGTCGGTCCTCGTGCTCCACGCCCTGACCGGCGACTCGCACGTCCACGGTCCCGCAGGGCCAGGGCACCCGACGCCGGGCTGGTGGGACGCCGTGGTCGGACCGGGACGGCCGATCGACACCGATCGCTTCCACGTCGTGGCGGCCAACATCCTCGGGGGCTGCCAGGGCACGACCGGCCCCCTCTCCCCCGCCGACGACGGCCGGCCCTGGGGGGCGCGCTTCCCGGACGTGACGGTGCGCGACCAGGTGCGCGCCGAGGTGGCCCTCGCCGACCACCTCGGCATCGACGTCTGGCACACGGTCGTCGGCGGATCGGCCGGTGGGATGCGGGCGATCGAGTGGGCCGTCGAGCATCCCGGTCGTGTCGAGCGGCTGTTCCTCCTCGCCTCGTCCGCGCGGGCGTCGGCCGAGCAGATCGCGCTCTCCACGACCCAGCAGGCCGCGATCGTGGCCGGAGGTCCCGTCGCGGGCCTCGACGTCGCCCGCCGGATCGCGCACGTCGCCTACCGCAGCGAGGTCGAGCTCGACCGGCGCTTCGGGCGCGACGAGCAGGCCGACGGCCGGTTCGCCGTCGACTCCTACCTCGCCCACCACGGCGCCAAGCTCGTCGCCCGGTTCGATGCCGAGTCCTACCTCGTGCTCACGCGGGCGATGGACAGCCACGACGTCGGTCGGGACCGCGGCGGCGTCGCGTCCGCCCTCGCGCGCGTCACGGCCCGGACCGTGGTCGCCGGGATCGACTCCGACCGCCTGTACCCGTTGCACCAGCAGCAGGAGCTGGCCGACCTCATCGACGGCTGCCTGGGCCTCGACGTCGTGCACTCCCTCCACGGTCATGACGGCTTCCTCGTCGAGTCCGACCAGGTGGGAGCGCTGGCGGCCAAGCTGCTCGACTCCTGACGTCCGACGCACGCGCCACACTGGTGCCGTGAGCGAGACGACGCAGCTGGTGCAGCTGACGCACCGCGTCGACGTCGCGCGGTCGTTGTCGATGTTCCGCCGCGGTCGAGGCGATCCGACCTACCAGGTCGACGGGGCGTGGCACTGGCGCGCCACCCGCCTCGCGAGCGGGCCCGTCACGGCCCGGTTCCTCCAGACCGGACCCACCACGGTCGAGCTGTCCGCCTGGGGTCCGGGCGCCGACGAGCTGCGGGCCGGGTTCGCCGGGTGGTTCCCCGACGACGAGTTCGACGACCTGCCCGTGCCGCACGCCGTCGTGGCCGACGCCCGGCGCCGCTTCCCCGGTCTGCGCACGCCCGCGACGGGCAGGGTGCTCGAGGCGCTGGTCCCGGCCGTCATCGAGCAGAAGGTCGTCGGTCGCGACGCCTTCGCCTCCTGGCGGCGCCTGGTCCGGCGCTTCGGCGAGCCGGCTCCCGGGCCCGCGACGGTGCCGCTCCACGTGCCCCCGACCGCGTCGGGCTGGGCCGCCGTCCCGTCCTGGGAGTGGCACGCCGCGGGTGTCGATCCGCAGCGGTACCGCACGGCGCAGGCGGCGGCTCGGGTCGGCGACCGCCTCGACGCCCTGGCGGCCGAGGGCACCACCGCCGACGTGCTGCGAGCCCTGCGCTCCGTGCCCGGCGTCGGTGCCTGGACCGCCGCCGAGGTGGCGTCGCGCGCGCTGGGCGATCCCGACGCGGTGTCGTGGGGCGACTACCACCTCGCCAACACGGTCGGCGTCGGCCTGACCGGCGACCGTGTCGGCGACGCCGAGGTGCCCGCGCTCCTCGAGCCGTACCGGCCGTTCCGCGGTCGCGTCGTGCGGCTGCTCGAGCTGAGCCCGCTGTCCGTGGTCGAGCGCCGCGGGCCCCGCATGTCGCGGGTCGACCACCGCCGCATCTGACTCCCGACCCGGGTCGACTACCGTGCCCCGGTGACCGCCGACCGCGACCTGGCCGACCTGCCCGTGCACGACCTCTACGGAACCATCGCCCGTCGGCGCGACGTCCGCGCCGAGTTCACCGGAGCACCGATCGATCCCGGCGTGCTGGATCGCGTGCTGACCGCCGCCCACAGCGCGCCCAGCGTGGGCCACACCCAGCCGTGGGACTTCGTCCTGGTCGAGTCGCCCCACACCCGCGCGCGCTTCCACCAGCACGTCGCGCACGAGCGCGACACGTTCGCCGAGCAGCTCGAGGGCGAGCGTCGCGAGACGTTCTCGCGCATCAAGATCGACGGCGTGCTCGAGTCGTCGCTCGGGGTCGTGGTCACCTACGACCCGCGACGCGGTGGTCCCGCGGTCCTCGGGCGGCACGCGATCGCCGACGCCGGCCTGTACTCGACGTGCCTCGCGATCCAGAACCTCTGGCTCGCGGCGACGGCCGAGGGCCTGGGCGTCGGCTGGGTCTCGTTCTACCGGGAGGACTTCGTGCGCGACCTGCTGCAGATCCCGGCCGAGGTGCGGCCCGTTGCCTGGCTCTGCGTGGGCCCGGTCGACCGCCTGCAGGACGTGCCCGACCTCGAACGTCACGGGTGGCGCCAGCGACGACCCGTCGCCGACGCGATCCATCGCGAGCGCTACGGCTCCTGACGCCTCACTGCGCGATCACCGACACGACGTTCCCCGACGGATCGGCGAACCACGCGATGTCGGGACCATGGCCCCGCATGACACCGTCGGCGTCCTGTGGCATCCCGTCGTAGCGCAAGAACGCGACACCCGCCGCCGCGAGCTCCGCGACCGCGTCGCCCACGTCGGCGACCGGCAGGTTGAGCACGGTGAAGGAGGCCGGCTCGTGCGCCTCGCCCTTGGGGTACACGAGCACCCGGTGACCGTCGCCGAGGCCGATCGCCCCCAGGCCGCGCTCGTCGACCGTGGCGTCGAGACCGACGACGTCGCGGTAGAAGGCGATCGTCTCCTCGACGTCGCGGGCGGACAGACCGCTGAAGGGGGTTCCGTACTCGGGCATGGTGCTCTCCTGTCGTGGTGGTGTCAGCGCGGCGCGTCGAGAAGGGTGTCGGTGACCTCGGTCGGCCGGCTGAGCGCGGCCAGGTGTCCGCCGGGCACGGCCTGCACGTCCTGGCCCAGGCGCTGCCAGGCGACCCGCTCCTGGAACGCGAAGGGGAACAGCCGGTCGTCGCTGGCGGCGACGACACGAGTCGGCACGTCGGGCCACGCGGCCAGCGGCCACGGCTCGGTGAACGCGATCTCCGCCTCGTCGCCGTCGTTGTCGCCCGCGCCGGCCATCGCCTCGAGAGGGACGTCGTGCAGGAAGTGCGTCGTGAGGTCGACGCCGGCGTCGGGATCGCGGCCCTGGGCGACCTCGTTCTCGCGGAACGCCGCGAGCTGCCCCGTCGACTCCCACCAGGAGCCGGCCGTCTCCCCCGGCGCGGGGATCATCGCGTTCAGCAGCACCAGCTCCCGCACCGGCTCGAGCGACGCCACGGTGGGAGCGGTGAAGCCGCCCATCGACTGCGCGACCAGCACCACGTCGTCGTCGGCAGCGACCACGGCTGCTCGCACCAGCTCGACGTAGTGCGGCAGGCCGCGCTCCGGGTCGGCTCCGGGCAGGCCCACCGCGACGCCGCGGTGGCCCCGGTCCTGCAGCTCCGCGACCACGCGGTGCCACAGCCCCGCCCAGCCGCCGGCTCCCGGGACGAGGACGAACGTCGTCATGCCTCGAACGGCGCCGGGTCGCCTGCGCCGACGCGGACGACCTCGGCGTACCCCTCGCTCAGGTCGACGACGGTCGTCGGCTCCGCCACGACCTCGACCCCGGCCTCGACGACGGCGTCGATCCTGCCGTCGAGCTCGTCGGCGATCCGCCACGCCTCGGTCATCGCCTCGGTCTCGCCCGGCAGGATCAACGAGGTGGTGAGGATCGGCTCGCCCAGCGTGGCGAGCAGAGCCTGGACGATCGCGTGATCGGGAATGCGCACGCCGACGGTCTTCTTCTTCGCCTGCAGCAGGCGACGCGGGACCTCGCGCGTCCCGGGAAGGATGAAGGTGTACGGCCCCGGGGTCGCGGCCTTGACCGCGCGGAACACCGCGTTGTCGACGTGGACGAAGTGACCCAGCTGGGCGAAGTCCTTGCAGACCAGCGTGAAGTGGTGCTTGTCGTCGAGTCGACGGATGGCCCGGATCCGGTCGAGCGCGTCGGCGTTGCCGATCTGGGCGCCGAGCGCGTAGCCGGAGTCGGTCGGGTAGGCGATCAGGCCCCCGTCGGTGAGCACCCCGACCGCCTGGTCGACCGCTCGCTGCTGCGGGTTCTCGGGGTGGATGTCGATGTAGCGGACCATGCTCCGACCCTAGGCCGTCATGGCCACACCGGACAGACGTCGGCCGCACCCGGATCCCGGGTGCGGCCGATGCGTGCACGTCAGGTCAGGTGAACAGGCTGACGCCACCCGGTCCGATCAGCAGCGCGAGGACGATCAGCGCCGCCCCCCAGATGATGTCGCGCTGAAGGATCCGCACGACGCCGATGATGCCGACGATCGCGGCGATGATCCACAGGATCGTGTCCCACATGTCAGGGTTACCTCCCTCTGGCGGCCGGGTGCCGCCCGATCCGAACGTACCCCGTCGCGGGTGCTCGAAAACGTCCTTGATGTGACCTGGGTCACCACCTTCTGTTCCGGCATCCGGACGGGGCTCCCGCGGAATAGGTGCCGTTCGGGCCCGGTTCTAGGCTGGAGCGGGGACGAACGAGAGGAGCGCACGTGACCGAGGCCCTCACCCTGGCCGAGCGCCGGGAGCGCCAGCTGCGGCACGACGCGGATCGCGCGGCCCACCTCGCGGAACGCGAGCACCTCCTGGCCCCCCGCCGCGGCGACGACGAGCTGCGTGCCCTGGCCGACGAGGCCGCCGCACGCTTCGACCGCGACGACGTCACGAGCGACGAGGTCCTCGCGTGGGTCTCCGACACGTTCGGCTACCGCACCGCCGTCGCCTGCTCGATGGCCGACGCCGTGCTCCCCGCCGTCGTCGCCGAGCACATCCCGTGGGTCGACACCCTGTGCCTCGAGACGGGCTCCCACTTCGCCGAGACCATCGGCACGCGCGACGCCGGCGAGTCCTCGATG
>JALRKU010000292.1 GCA_023254755.1 Aeromicrobium sp.
GGCTCGGACTCGTCGGCGTTGACCACGAGGTACTTGGGCTTGGGGTTGTCCTGCGGGATGAACGACCACTTCATGCCGGTGGGGAAGCCGGCGCCGCCGCGGCCGCGCAGCCCCGCGTCCTTGACCATCTCGACCACGTCCGCGGGCGCCATCCGCAGCGCCGTCTCGAGCGCCTGGTAGCCGCCCGTCGCCCGGTACGCGTCGAGCGTCCACGCGCGGTCGTCGGCCCAGTCGGCCGTGAGGACCGGGGTCAGCGTGTCAGTCATCGGAACCTCCACCCTCGACGTCGGCCGGGCTCTGCTCGGCGACGGTCTCGGACTCGGCGCGCGCCGTGTCGGCCTGCGCCACTGCGCCCTCCTTGGTCGTGGCCGTGCCCGAGCCGCCCGCCGACGTGGTGCCGGCGGTCCACCCGTTCTCCCGCGCGATGCGCAGGCCGGCGAGCGACGCACCGGCAGCGGTCGGCCCCTCGTCGACACGGCCGTCCTCGAACCCGGCGATGACGCGCTCGGCCTCGCGCCAGGACGTGATCGTCGCTCCCCGCGTGCTCCGCACGGCCTCGCCGGCGCGGAGGCTGTCGACCAGCTCGACCGCCGACTCCGGCGTCTGGTTGTCGAAGAACTCCCAGTTCACCGTGAGCACCGGAGCGAAGTCGCACGCCGCGTTGCACTCGATGTGCTCCAGCGTGACCTTGCCGTCCGCCGTGGTCTCGTCGTTGCCGACGTCGAGGTGGTTCTTGAGACGCTCGAAGATCGCGTCGCCACCCATCACGGCGCACAGCGTGTTGGTGCAGACGCCGACGTGGTGCTCGCCCATGGGGCGCCGCTTGTACATCGTGTAGAACGTCGCGACGCCCGAGACCTGGGCCGTGCTCAGCTCGAGGATCTCGGCGCACCGCTCGATGCCCTCGGCGGTCACGCTGCCCTCCACGGACTGCACCAGGTGCAGCATCGGCAGCAGCGCCGACCGCTTGTGCGGATACCGCCCGGCGAGCTCGTGGAGCTCAGCGACCGTCGTCTCGGAGAGAGTCATCGATCGACACCTCCCATCACGGGGTCGATGCTGGCGATCGCGACGATCACGTCGGAGAGCATGGCGCCCTCGGACATCACCGACGTCGCCTGCAGGTTGACGAACGACGGGTCGCGGAAGTGCGCGCGGTACGGGCGGGTGCCGCCGTCGGAGACGACGTGGCAGCCGATCTCGCCGCGGGGCGCCTCGACGGCCGCGTAGGCCTGGCCCGGCGGGACCCGGAAGCCCTCGGTGACGATCTTGAAGTGGTGGATGAGCGCTTCCATCGACTCGCCCATGATGTGCTTGATGTGCTCGGGCGAGTTGCCCTGGCCGTCGGCGCCGACGCTCAGCTGAGCCGGCCACGCGATCTTCTTGTCGGCGACCATCACCGGTTCGCCCTGGCTCGCGGCGAGCCGGTCGACGGCCTGCTCGACGATGCGCAAGGACTCCCACATCTCGTCGAGGCGCACCCGGAACCGACCGTAGGCGTCGGGCTCGTCGCGGGTGACGACGTCGAAGTCGTAGGTGTCGTAGCCCCAGTACGGCTGCTTGCGCCGCAGGTCCCAGTCGTAGCCGGTGCTGCGCAGCACCGGGCCGGTGAGGCCGAGCGCGAGGCAGCCCGCCAGCTCGAGGTGGCCGACGCCCTTGAGGCGGCCCTTGAAGATCGGGTTGGCGTTGCACA
>JALRKU010000301.1 GCA_023254755.1 Aeromicrobium sp.
GGTGTACTCGGTGCCGTCGCCGCGATCGACCTCGCGGAACTGGCGGCGCAGCGGCAGCTGCCAGCAGACGTCGGGCTTGACGGTGTGCGGCTTGGCGCCGACGCGCAGCGCGTGGGCGTGGAGCGCGCAGCCGTAGCCGCCGGGGAATCCGCGGGAGTTGTGGAACACGCAGGCTCCGTCGACCGCCCGGGTCTTGAGGTCGCCCTCGTCGTCGGTCTCGGTCCAGCCGTTCCGCAGACCCTCGTCGCGTCGCTCCCACTCGTCGGCGGTCAGCTGCTCGACCACCGCGGCGACCCGCTCGCGGTCCTCGTCGTCGGCGAAGTGCGCGCCGAGGGTGCAGCAGCCGGCGTCGGGGCTCGTCTCGTAGATGCCGGGGCAGCCCTGGCCGAAGATGCACGTCCACCGGGACGTGAGCCACGTGAGGTCGCAGCGGAACACCTCGGTGGGGTCGTCGGGGTTCTCGAACTCCACGAAGGTGCGGGGGAACCCCAGCTCGATCTCGGGCATCCGTCCGAGGGTAGTCCCGACCGACAACTACAGTGGCCGTCATGCGCATGGGCGTGCTGGACATCGGCTCGAACACCGGTCACCTGCTGGTGGTCGACGCGTTCCGTGGCGGCCCGCCGGTCCCGGCGTACTCGTACAAGGAGCCCCTGCGGCTGGCCGAGCACCTCGACGGCACCCAGGCCGTCACGCCGGAGGGTGTCCAGCGGCTGGTCGACTACGTCCTCGGTGCGCGTCAGGTCGCCGAGGACAAGGGCTGCCGCACGCTGCTGGCGTTCGCGACGTCGGCCGTGCGCGAGGCCGTCAACGCCGACGAGGTCATCGAGCGGGTCACCTCCGAGTCGGGCGTGGACCTGCAGGTGCTCGCAGGCCCCGACGAGGCCCGGCTGACGTTCCTGGCGGTCCGTCGCTGGTTCGGCTGGTCGTCGGGTCGGCTCTGCGTCTTCGACATCGGCGGCGGATCGCTCGAGCTCGCGGTGGGCGCCGACGAGACCCCCGACGTCGCCACGTCGGTCCCGCTCGGCGCGGGCCGGCTCACCCGGGAGTGGCTCGCGGCCGGCAAGTCCGCCGACGACCTGCGCGCCCACGTCCGGGCCACGATCGCCGAGGAGGCCGGGCCGATCCTGCGCGGGGGCGCGTTCGACCGCGCCGTCGCCACCAGCAAGACGTTCCGGTCGCTCGCGCGGATCCTCGGCGCCGCGCCGTCGGGGGAGGGCCCCTACGTCCAGCGGTCCCTGCGCCGCGCCGACCTCGGCGAGCTGGTCGACCGGTTGGGTGAGCTGACGACCGAGCAGGTGGCCCAGCTCCCCGGGGTCTCGTCCGACCGCGCCCACCAGATGCGGGCCGGAGCCCTCGTCGCCGAGGCCACGATGGACCTGTTCGACGTCGAGACCCTCGACATCTGCCCGTGGGCCCTGCGCGAGGGCGTCCTCCTGGAGCACCTCGACCACCTCTGACGGCGGTTCGGGTGCGTCCGGACTCACGGGCGCGGCCGGTCCCGCTCTCACCAACGGAGTCCTACCCTGGTGGTCGTGTCCACCAGCCCGCCGCGCGTCAGCCTGTCGACGTCGTCGGTCTATCCCGGGTCCACGGCCAGCGGCTTCGAGCTCGCGGCTCGGCTCGGCTACGACGGGGTCGAGGTCATGGTGGGCATCGACGACGTCAGCTCCGACGTCACCGCGATCAAGGCGCTCAGCGCGTTCCACGAGATCCCCGTCGTGTCGGTGCACGCGCCGTGCCTGCTGGTGACGCAGCGGGTCTGGGGCAGCGACCCGTGGGGCAAGCTGCACCGCAGCGCCGAGATGGCGCTCGAGGTGGGCGCCCGGGTCATCGTCGTGCACCCTCCGTTCCGCTGGCAGCGCGACTACGCCCGCACGTTCGTCGAGGGCATCGCCGACCTCGAGCGGCAGTACGACCTCGTCTACGCGGTCGAGAACATGTACCCGTGGCGCACCGGGCGTCGTGACTTCCAGGCCTACGCGCCGGGCTGGAACCCGGCGGAGCAGGACTACGCGCACGTCACGGTCGACCTGTCGCACAGCTCCACGGCGCACCAGGACCCGTTGCAGCTGGCGCGCGACCTCGGCCCCCGCCTGGCGCACGTGCACATCGCCGACGGGTCGGGGTCGGCCAAGGACGAGCACCTCGTGCCGGGGCGCGGCGATCAGCCGTGCGCCGAGTTCCTCCAGCAGGTCACGGCCGCGGGGTTCGACGGCGAGATCGTCGTCGAGATCAACACCCGCAAGTCCGGCGACGCCGAGACCAAGGAGGCCGCGCTCCTCGAGGCGCTGGCGTTCTCGCGGCTGCACTCCTCCTGACCCCTATCCTCGTGACGTGATCACGATCGAGCAGGCCCTCGCGTTCGGGGTCGCGGCGCTGGTGCTGATCGCGATCCCCGGTCCGTCCGTCGTGTTCACGATCGGGCGGGCGCTGGCGTACGGATGGCGAGTCGCCCTCGCGACCGTCGTCGGGAACACGCTCGGGCTGCTCGCGATCGTCGTGCTCGTCGCGGTCGGGCTCGGCGTGGTCGTCGAGGAGTCCATCGTGGTGTACACCGCCATCAAGCTCGCGGGTGCCGCGTACCTGGTGTGGCTGGGCGTCCAGGCGATTCGCCACCGCCGCTCGTTCGGCACCGCTGCGGACTCCTCCGCCCCCCGACACCTGGGCGTGGTCACGGCCGCGCGTCAGGGATTCGTGGTGGGCGTGTCCAACCCGAAGGCGTTCATGATCATCGGGGCCGTGCTGCCGCAGTTCGTCGACCGCGTCGCCGGCCAGGTCACGTCCCAGATGCTGCTGCTGGGGATGATCGCGGTGACGATCGGCCTGCTGTCGGACAGCCTGTGGGCCGTCGTCGCGAGCGGTCTGCGCTCCTGGTTCGCGGGGTCGCCGCGGCGGGGTGCCTCGCTCGGCGTCGTCGGCGGGACCTCGATGATCGGGCTCGGCGTCGGCCTCGCCGTCACGGGTCATCGCCGGTAGACCCGCCCTCCTGGCCGTCGCCCACCGCGCGGTGTTCCCGCGGACCGGGTCAGGCACTACGTTGACGGCCATGGTGTCAGTGTCAGTGCCAGGTGCGCTCGGTCTCGCCCAGGCCGGAGCGCTCCGTGGGGCCTTCGCGCTGCCCGGACCGGCGCGCCGTCGGATCGTGGGCCGCCCGGTCGAGATCGACGGCAAGCGGCTCGATCCGGACATGCAGCTGCTGCTGCGCCTCATGGCGCTGACCGGTCCGCCGGCGGAGTCGTTGGCGATCAGCCGGGGTCGCGTCAAGATCGAGACGTCGAGTCGCGCGGGCGGTGGCCGTCAGCCGGTGGGCGCGGTGACCGACCGGACCATCGACGGCCCGCACGGACCCCTGACGCTGCGCTTCTACACGCCGCGGGGCATCTCGGGCCCGTCCCCGGCGCTGGTCTTCCTGCACGGCGGCGGCTGGATCTACGGCAGCACCGACTCGCACGACGCGTTGTGCCGGGTGCTGTCCGAGCAGGCGCAGGTCCGCGTCGTCGCGGTGGACTACCGGCTGGCGCCCGAGCACCCGTTTCCGAGCGCTCCCGAGGAGTGCTGGGCGGCGTGGGAGTGGGTCACGAGCCACGCCACGGCCCTCGGCATCGACGTCGACCGGATCGCGGTCGGCGGCGACAGCGCGGGCGGAAACCTGTCGGCGGTCGTCGCGCAGGAGGCGGTGCGTCGCGGCGTGCGAGGTCCCGCGTTCCAGCTGCTGATCTACCCGGTGACGGACTTCAGCCGCACCTACCCGAGCGAGGAGACGTACCGGCAGGGCTTCTTCCTGACCCACGAGTTCATGCAGCTCGCGCGCGACAGCTACTTCGTCGGCGACGAGGACCCGACCGACCCGCGCCTCTCGCCGCTGCACGGTGACGTCGAGGGGGTCGCCCCCGCGTACCTGGTCACCGCGGGCTTCGACCCGCTGCTCGACGAGGGTGCCGCCTACGCGGACAAGCTCCGGTCCGCGGGGGTCCCGGTCGAGTACGTCTGCGAGGAGGGACTCATCCACGGCTTCGCCAACCTGTGCGCGGTCGGAACCGCGGCCCCGAAGGCGATCGCCCGGATGGCCACGGCCCTGCAGCGCGGGCTCAGCTGAGCCACCGCCCCCTGGCGCCGGTCAGGTGATCGCGTAGAGGGTGTCGCGGGCGCGCTCGGTGAAGCCGAGACGGTGGTAGACGGCGAGCGCCGGCGCATTGTCGCCCTCGACGTAGAGGTCGATCGCCGCCACGCCGGCCGCGACCAGGTGCGCCAGGCCGCGCGCGGTGAGTGCCGTGCCGAGGCCGGTGCCCTGCTCGTCCGGGTCGACGCCGACGACGTACACCTCGCCGAGGCGCTCACCGGCGGGGGAGTCCTCGACCTTGGTCCAGTGGAAGCCGACGACGCGACCGTCGCGCTCGGCGACGAACAGGCCGTCCGGGTCGAACCACGGCTGGGACGCGCGGCGCTCGAAGTCGGCGCGATCCATCGCGCCCTGCTCCGGGTGGTGCGCGAACGCTCGGCCGTTGACCGCCACGACGCCGTCGACGTCGGCAGCGGTCGAGCTCCGGATCGTGACGCCCACGACCTCCCGCGGCGGCGGCACGGGGTCGGCAGGACGCCGCAGGATCAGCAGCGTGCGGACCGGGGCCAGCCCCGCTGCCGCGGCCAGCGCCTGCGCCGCGGGCAGGTCGCCGTGGGCCCAGAACCGGGTCTCGCCCGCGGCGAGGGCGTCGTCCACGAGTCGACGGCCGATCCCCGCACGGCGGTGCTCGGGGTGCACCGCCAGCTCGACCGGTGCGTCGCCGAACGCGAGGGCCGCCGACTCGCGGTCCAGGCGCGAGTAGCGCGGGCTCTCGCCCGCTGCGAGCGACAGCGTCGTCGCCTCGTTGAACGGCGCGACGCCGTCGGTGGCCTCGACCGCGGCCGCCACCTCGAGGACGGTGTTCATCGCCGCAGGTCCACGATCGTCGACGCGATGGTGGCCGCGACGGCAGTCGCGAAGGTCTCGGGGGTGTCGTCGTCGTGCTCGGGCACGACGTGGTGGACCGTGCCGGCGTGCAGGAGGTCGATCGCAGCGACCCGCTGGGCCTCGGCCAGCTCGGCCGCGTGCTCGAGGTCGCCGTGCACGATCGCCGACGCGCCCTCGGGGGGCAGCGGCGAGAGCCAGGAGTTCTCGGCGGCCACGACGACGTCGGCGGGCAGCAGCGCCAGCGCGCCACCGCCGCAGCCCTGGCCGATCAGCACCGAGACCGTAGGGACCCGCATCGTGGACATCCAGGAGATGCACCGTGCGATCTCGCCGGCGATGGCCCCCTCCTCGGCCTCGGGCGACAGCTCGGCGCCGGGCGTGTCGATGATCGAGACCAGCGGCAGCCGCAGCTCGTTGGCCAGTCGCATCCCCCGGCGGGCCTCGCGCAGCGCCGCCGGGCCCATCGGCGTGGCCGGAGTCTGCTTGGTGCGGTCCTGGCCGATGACGACGCAGGGCTGGCCGTCGAGGCGGGTGAGCGCGACGAGCATCGCGCTGTCGCGCTCACCCTTCTCCGTGCCCTGCAGTCGCACGGTCGCGTCGCTGCCGTAGCGCAGCACCTCGCGCACGCCGGGTCGTCCCGGACGGCGGGTGATCTGGATCGTGTCCCACGTCGACCGGCGGCGGACCGTCGTGCCCGGCCGCGTGGGGCGCGTGCGCTCGCTGGGCGGGTCGACCAGGATGCTCAGGGCCCGGTCGACGAGCGTCGGCAGCTCGTCGGGCAGCACGACGGCGTCGATGATGCCGCGGTGGGCCAGGTTCTCCGACGTCTGCACGTTCGGGGGGAACGGGCGGCCGTTGAGCAGCTCGTAGACCTTGGGGCCCAGGAAGCCGACGAGGGCGCCGGGCTCGGCGATCGTGATGTGCCCCAGCGAGCCCCACGACGCGAACACGCCGCCGGTCGTGGGGTGCCGCAGGTACACCAGGTACGGCAGCCCCGCGGCGCGATGGTCCATCAGCGCCCGCGAGATGTCGATCATGTGCACGAAGGCGGGCGTGCCCTCCTGCATGCGGGTGCCACCCGACGCGGTGGACGCGAGCAGCGGCAGGCCCTCCGCCGTCGCGCGCCGCACGGCGGACACGATGCGGTCGGCGGCGGCCTGGCCGATCGAGCCGGCGAGGAAGCCGACCTCGTTGACCACGAAGGCGACCGCGCGACCGTTCACGGTGCCGCGACC
>JALRKU010000447.1 GCA_023254755.1 Aeromicrobium sp.
GGCCAGGTCCGCATTGATGGTCTCGCGCACCGGCTTGCCGTTGTCCCAGGTCTCGGCCACGGCGAGCATCTCGAGGTTCTGCTCGATGCGGTCGGCGATCTTGTTGAGGATCACCGCGCGCTCGGTCGGCGACGTCTTGCCCCACGCGGGAGCGGCGGCGTGGGCGGCGTCGAGGGCCGCCTCGATGTCCTCGGCGGTGCCGCGGGCGATCTCGGTGAACACCTTGCCGTTGACCGGCGAGATGTTCTCGAAGTACTGACCCTTGACGGGGGCGACGTAGCCGCCGTTGATCCAGTGGTCGTAGCGGGGCTTGTAGGAGACGACTGCTCCCTCGGTCCCGGGCTGTGCGTAGACGCTCATGTGAGCTCCCTTGACTCGGATGTCGGTCTGACGGACGTGACCGTAGTCACACGGTCGTTGCCCGGCCGTTGCAACGCCGTTGCAGGCCGACGGACCCGCGACATCCGGGTCGAGCGGTCAGCCCAGCTCGGCGTCGAGCCGCGCGACGTGCGCGGTCACCTGCGCGTGGCGCGGTGAGCCGAGCGGCAGGATCTGGAGCACCCGGTCCCAGATCTCGTAGTCGTCGCGGCCGTGCGCGGTGTCGGCGAACGACAGCAGCGCGTCGGCGTCGTCGCACGCGAGCAGCGCCGATCGCAGCCCCATGTGCACCTCGTCGCGCAGCTGCTCGACGGCCGGCGCACCCGACGCCGGGAGCACCGGACCGCGGTACGACGCGACGGCCTGGCGGAGTCGACCGGCACGCAGGTGCTCGCGGACCTGGACGACGTCGGTGTCGACCCGGGTGGTCAGCCGGTAGGGCCGCGAGCCGAGCTCGAGGGGGCCGAGCACGCCGCGCAGGCGTGACAGCTCGGCGCGGACGGTGACCTCGGCCTGCTCGTCGTCGTTGAGCGCGACCGCGAGCTCGGCGGCCGAGTAGCCGTCGGCGGACTGCGCCAGCAGCAGGAGCAGCTCGCTGTGCCGCAGGCTCAGCCGCGTGGTGGTGGTGCCGTGCCGCAGCTCGGCCCCGTGGCGGCCCAGCACGTCGAGCGTCGGCATCGACCAGTCGACCTCGACCGCCGTGCTGCCGCTCGTGCGCCGCGGCGTCAAGCGGTCGATGCGCAGCTCGGCCTCGACGGCTGCCACGGTGGCGCGCACGAGCGTCAGGCTCTGCGGCGTGGCCACCTCGTCGCCACCCGTGACGTCGAGGACGCCCAGGATCGCCCCGGTGTCGGGGTCGTGGATGGGCGCGGCGGAGCAGCTCCACGGCGTGACCTGACGAGCCAGGTGCTCGGGTCCGAAGATCTGGACGGGCCGGTCGAGGGCCAGCGCCGTGCCCGGCGCGTTGGTGCCCGCACTGCCCTCGCTCCAATCGGCGCCCGGCACGAAGTGCATGCCCTCGGCCCGGTCGCGCAGCCACGGCGAGCCCTCGACCCACAGCAGCTGGCCGGCGGCGTCGCTGACGGCGACCAGGAGACCGGCGTCCGTGGCGCTCTCGACCAGCAGCCGTCGGATGACCGGCATCGCCGTCGCGAGCGGGTGCGCCGAGCGGATCTCCTCCAGCGCGTCGTCGTCGATGCGGATGGCGGCGAGGGCCGCCTCGGGATCGAGTCCGCCGTCGATGCTGCGCCGCCACGACTCGGCGACGAGGCGACGCAGTCCCGGGTCGGTGAGGCCGTCGCTGACGAACGCGTCGTGGGCCGCGGCGAGGTGGCGCGACAGCGCTGCGGGGTCGGCGCCCGGCGGCATCGCGAGGTCGTTGCTGCGTCCCATGGGCCGAGTGTAACGGCCATGTGACACGGGTCACCATGCCCGACGTTGCAGCGCCTACGGCAGGTCGTCGGAGCTCCACTCGACGTCCTCGCGGACGACGCGCGCCGGGGCGCCGGCCACCGCGGTGTGAGGCGGCACCTTCTGCCCCCGCACCATGCTGCGCATGCCGACCACGGCTCCGTCGCCGACGTCCGCGTGCCCGGTGACGACGGCGTCGCGGCACAGCCACACGTGGCGGCCGAGGCGGATGTGGGCGCCGAACGGGTTGAGCCGCTCCCCCGTGCGCCGGTCGGCCAGGCGGTGCATGTCGTCGGTCGCGACGTAGACGCCGGCGGCCCAGAGCTGGTCGGCCTGCGCGACGATGCTGCCGCCGTTGCGGGCGTCGAGGACCGCGGAGCGGGTGGCGACGACGGGACCGTGCAGCACGATCTGGGAGTCGGCGCCGCAGTAGACCTCGCCCGCCGTGAGCACGACGCGGCGGTCGAGGAAGACGGTGGCCCGGTCGCCGCCGACGAGCAGCGACGTCAGCCAGTCCATCGGGGCCCCGATCGCCAGCAGTGCGTCGGACACCGGGAACACGGTGAGCTCGGCCAGCACCTTGTCGGGCAGCGATGCTCCGTCGGCCAGGTACAGCGCGTTGCCGTGCTCGTGCCACCAGCCCGGCATCGTGTCGACCTGGCGGTGCCACGTGACGGCGTCGAGCGTCTCGCCCTCGACTCCGGCGGACCGGAAACGGTCGCGGTGGTGCTGCTCCACCCCCGCATCGTGCCAGGTCGCGTCACCTGGTGGGGCGATCGACCTGCTCCACCAGGCGGGTCGGCGCCTGGACGCAGTACGACTCGACGACGAGCTCGGCGACCTCGTCCCAGTCGGTGTCGTCATCGAGCACCATGCCGACGACGTTGCTGCCCCACTCCGTGCGGAAGAAGGGTGGCCCGCCCCTCTCGAACGCCATCACCTCGTCGGCGGGCGCCCGGAAGGTGATGCGGAAGAGCTGGTCCTCGCCGCCGAACAGGTGCGCGACCGTGCTGTGCCCGACCCGCCACCGGACACCGGTCCAGGCCGACTCCCGCCGGCACTCCGGACACCCCGCCAGCGCCCCGTCGACGCGCGCGATCCACGCCTCGGGCACCTCCGGCCGACCCACCACCCCCCGACCCTCCCACGCCGCCCCGACACCGCCCACGCCACCCCGACCCCGCCCACCCATCCGCGCCCCCGGTCCCCGCGAGTGGCGCAGTTTCGGGGTCGACACGCCGTGCCCAGCCCCAAAAGTGCGCCACTCGATCACGAAACTGCGCCCCTCGCGAGCCTTGGGGACGGACCGAGTGCGTCCACAGGCTCGCCATCGACCCTGGATGAGCGGACTGCCACGCCACGACGCTCGACGGATGGAACCGTTCCTGAATCGAGACGCGCGCGAGCTGGGACTGACACCCGACCGCATCCGGCATTCCGACTTCGACCATCCGGCGGCCGGAGTCTCCGTCCTCAGCGCGGCGTCCGCGACCCTGGCGGAACGGTGTCGAGCGATCGCGCTGATCCTGCCGGACCACGCCGTGTTCACCCACCTCACGAGTGCGCGGCTGCGTGGATGGTGGCTTCCTCGGATCGACGACGAGCCGATCATCGCCTGCAGCGACGGTGAGGCGCCTCACCACGACCGCCGTGGAGTCTACGTGCGGAGGTGCGGCCTGCCGGACGACCATCGCGAGGTCGTCAAGGGCGTCCCGGTGGCCTCGGCGGAATGGACGATCGTGGAGCTGGCCGAGCACCTCTGCCTGATCGACCTGGTCGTCGCCATCGACAGCGCTCTCCGAGCCGGCGACACGTCGGTCGACGCCATCCGTTCCACGATGCGTCGAGGGCGGCGCGGTGTGCGGGTGCTGCGTCGAGCACTCACGCTCGTCGATGGACGCTCGGACTCGCCGTGGGAGTCCGTGCTGCGGCTCGCTCACACTCTCAGCGCCATCGAGGTCGAGGTCCAGCACCAGCTGCGCGACGACATCGGCGAGATCATCTGGTCCCTGGACCTGGCGATCCGCGGCACCCGTCGCGCCGCCGAGTTCGATGGTGGCTCGCACCGGACGCCGGAAGGTCAGCAGCGCGACATGAGGCGCGACCGTCTCCTCGCTCGGCACCGAATCGAGCGGTACGCGTACAGCGCGCGAGACCTTCGCGAGGATCCGGCCCAGGTGGTGCGGGACGCCGACGCCGCACTGGGCCGGGTCCACGTCCCTGCCCGTGCGCTCCTGTGGCTGGAGGAGTTCGACCGGTCGACCTACCGAGCGAGCGGGTACGGCGCGCTGCTTCGTCGACTGCGTCGATTCACTCGCGACCGCTCTCCTCGTTCGACCCGCTCCACGAGTGGCGCAGATTCGTGATCGAGTGGCGCAACCCCGGGCGCCGGGTCGGCGTGTCGACCCGAGACTGCGCCACTCGCGGGGGATGGGGGCGGATGATCAACATCGCCGCTGCGCATGGCTCATCCAGTTGCGGTTTGGA
>JALRKU010000207.1 GCA_023254755.1 Aeromicrobium sp.
GCAGCTCCTCGAGCTGCTGCCGATTGGCGCTGAGGAAGTCGATGCGGTCGGTGCCGGAGCGCACGGCGTGCCGGGTGACGACGTCGCGGCCCCGCACCTCGGCGGTGCGCCGCCGGGCCTCGGCCTGGACCATCTGCCGGAAGCGCTCGATCGCCTGGCGCAGCTCGTCGCGGGCCAGCCGGTCGGTGAACTCGGTCGCCTGACCGCCCTGACCCTGTCCACCACCCTGTCCCTGGCCCTCGCCGCCGGCTCCACCGCGGCCCTGGGCCTCGAGCACCTGGGCGATCAGCGTCTGGGGACGCATGCGCTCGAGCGTCTGGTAGGCCGACCAGCCGGCCGTCTGGGTGCCGGGCACCCCCACCTCGCCGAGGAGGTCGACGGCCAGCTCGGCGATCTGCTCGAGCGTGCGGAGGTCGCCGTCGGCGAGCGCCATCGCGAGCAGGTCGCGCAGGTCGTCCAGGTCCATCTCGGCGTCGGCGTCGACGACCGTCTGCGACGCGCCCACGGAGGCCGGGAAGAACAGGTCGAACGCCATGTCGAAGACGTCGCGCTGTCCTCCGCGGCGCACCAGCGCCGACGCGAGCCCTTCGCGGAGCAGGTCACGGTCGGCGAGCCCGAGGACCTCGATCACGGCCGCGGCGTCGACCGTCTCGCTGGTGCCGGCCGGGATGCCCTTGGTGCGCAGCGCACCGACGAACGCGACGAGGCGGGCCGTGAGGTCCTCGTCGGGCTCGTGCGCTGCGGCGGTCACGTCGGTCGTCCTGGTCAGTCCGCGTGACCCAGCACGACGTCGAGGTCGAGCTTGGCGGTGGCCTTGTCGAGGTCGTCGCGGTGCTTGAGGATCACGCCGAGCGTGTCCTTGACGACCTCGTCGTCGAGGATGTCGGCGCCGAGCGCCATCAGGGTGCGCGCCCAGTCGATCGTCTCGGCGACCGACGGCGACTTGCGCAGCGGCATCGCGCGCAGGGCGTTGACGACCCGGACGATCGAGTCGGCCAGGCTCTGGTCGAGGTTCGGCACCTTGAGGCGCACGATGTCGGCCTCGAGGTCGGCCTCGGGAAAGTCGACGTGCAGGAACAGACAGCGTCGACGCAGGGCCTCGGACAGCTCACGCGTCGCGTTCGACGTCAGCACGACGAACGGCCGCTGCGTCGCCGTGACGGTACCCAGCTCGGGCACCGTCACCTGGAAGTCGCCGAGCACCTCCAGCAGCAGGCCCTCGATCTCGACGTCGGCCTTGTCGACCTCGTCGATGAGCAGCACGGTCGGACCATCGCGGCGGATCGCCTGCAGCAACGGGCGCGGCAGCAGGAACTCCTCGCTGAAGATGTCGGTGCGGGCGTCGTCCCAGGACTCGTCGCGGCCGGCCGTGATCCGGAGCAGCTGCTTCGCGTGGTTCCACTCGTACAGCGCGCGGGCCTCGTCGACGCCCTCGTAGCACTGCAGGCGGATCATCTCTGCGTCGGTTGCCGCCGCGACGGCCTGCGAGAGAGCCGTCTTGCCGACGCCGGCCGGCCCCTCGACCAGGAGCGGCTTGCCCAGCGTGGCGGCCAGGTAGGCGGTGGTCGCGACGGCGTCGGACGCCAGGTAGCCGGCGCGGGCGAGGCGCTGCTTGGCGTCGGCGGGGGACTCGAACGACACGGTCATGTCTACGATCATGCCGTGAGAGAGTTCACCATCGTGCGCGAGGTCACCCTGCCACCCGAGGAGGCCTGGGCCAGGCTGACGGACTGGGAGCGTCACGGCGAGAAGGTGCCGCTGACCACGATCCGCACCACGACCGACGGATTCGTGGCGCGCACCGGTCTGGGCCGGCTGGGATTCGACGACCCGATGCGCATCGTCGAGCTCGACCCGCCGCACCGCTGCGCGCTGGTCAAGACCGGCCGGGTGGTGCTGGGTCACGCCGAGCTGAGCGTCGAGCCGACGCCGGCCGGGTCCCGCGTGGTCTGGCGCGAGTCGATCGCGATCCGGGGCGTCCCGCGGTTCGCCGACCCGCTGCTGGTCGCCTCGGGGCGGCGACTGTTCGGCGGCGTCATCGACCACCTGCTGGCCACCTGACCTCGCGGATCCTCGCGGCCCGCGTAGGGTCGGCCCCATGGCGTCGTACCAGCCCGAGGCGGAGACCGTCGACATCTGCCGTGACCTGATCCGACTCGACACCAGCAACTACGGCGACTCGTCGGGCCCCGGCGAGCGCGCCGCTGCGGAGCACGTCGCGGCGCTGCTCGACGAGGTCGGCATCGCGTCGCGGATCTACGAGTCCGAACCGGGCCGCGCGACACTCGTCGCGCAGTGGGGCGATCGCACGTCGTCTCGCCCCGGACTGCTGATCCACGCGCACCTCGACGTCGTGCCGGCCCAGGCCGCCGACTGGTCGGTCGACCCGTTCTCGGGCGAGGTCCGCGACGGATTCGTCTGGGGCCGTGGAGCGGTCGACATGAAGGACTTCGACGCCATGCTGCTGTCGGTCGTGCGAGCACGACAGCGTGCCGGCGCGATCCCTGCGCGCCCCATCACCCTGGTGTTCACCGCCGACGAGGAGGCCGGCGGACGGCTGGGCGCCCACTGGCTCGTCGAGCACCACCCCGAGGAGCTCGAGGGCTGCACCGAGGCCATCGGCGAGGTCGGTGGCTTCTCGGTCGAGATCGGTGGCCAGCGGCTCTACCTCGTGGAATCGGGGGAGAAGGGCATCGCGTGGATGCGGCTCACCGCGCACGGCACGGCAGGCCACGGCTCGATGCGCAACGACGACAACCCGGTGCTGCACCTGGCTCGGGGCCTCACCCGGCTGGCCGACCACGAGTGGCCCGAGGAGCCGGGACCCTCGATGCAGACGCTCATCGCGAAGGTGCGGGAGCTGACGGGCGAGACCGGATCGGCCCAGGACGTGCTCGACCACTTCGGACCCGCCGTCCGGATGATCGGGGCCGGGCTGCGCAACACGACCAACGCCACGATGCTCCAGGCGGGCTACAAGCACAACGTCGTGCCGGGGGAGGCCGTCGGCTACGTCGACGGTCGGTTCCTGCCCGGCCACGCGGACACCTTCGCGGCGGCGCTCGGCGAGATCGTCGGCGACGCGGTCAGCGTGGAGCCCCACGCCTTCCAGCCCGCGTTGGAGTACCCCTTCGAGGGAGACCTCGTCGACGCGATGACGGTGGCCCTGCACGCCGAGGACCCCGAGGCCCACATCGCGCCGTTCCTGATGTCCGGCGGCACCGACGCCAAGGCCTGGGACAAGCTCGGGATCACCTCGTTCGGCTTCACCCCGCTGCGACTGCCCGGCGACCTCGACTTCACCGCGCTGTTCCACGGGGTCGACGAACGGGTGCCCGTCGACGCGCTGGAGTTCGGCTCGCGGGTGTTCGACCGCTTCCTCGACCTGGTCTGACCGTCAGGCGGGGCACCCGTCGTCCCAGAACTCGACGGTCTGGAGCACCCAGAACGCGACGAACTGGACCAGCAGCGCCGTCTCGACCCAGAACAGCCAGTGGCCGAAGGGCTCGTGACCCGCGACCTGCAGGACGCCGAGCACCACCGCGAGGACGCTGATTGCGAGCATGCCGACGCTGATCGCCCGGTAGGCCACGGCACGCCGGTGCGCCGTCAGCATCGCCGGCCTCACGTGCGTGCGCTCCTCCGCCTGCGTGGCACTGGCCCACGCCACGACCACGAACACCCCGAAGAGGGCGATCGCGGCGACGAAGTGCGCTCCCTCGACGAACGAGTCGCGGTGCACCGTGAACCAGCCGCCCAGCACCAGGACGACGGCCGCGGCACCCGCGAGCCCGCGCCGCGCGGGCGGACGCTCGGGGTCGGTCACGCCGATCGCGGTCCACGTCGCGAAGCCGAGAGCCAGCACCGCCACCACGAGCAGCGAGGTCACGTCGGACACCACGCCGTCGCGCACCTGGGGCGGGACGGCGTACCCACCCTCGCCGTCGGGCAGCGGCGTGGGCACGACGGCGACCACCGGCGCGAGGATGCCGGCGCCGTTGAGCAGCGCGTCCTCCGCACCCCGACCCTTGATCGCGACCAGGGCGAGGCCGACGGCGACGAGCACACCGACGAACACGTTCCGGGCGGGGGAGTAGTAGTAGGCGCTGATCGAACCGAGGAACCCGGTGTCGCCGGCCATCTGGAGCGCGACGCCCACCCCCAGGAGCACCGCGAGCAGCACGATGCCCACCCGCAGGTAGCGGTACGTGCGCACGGCAGCGGCGTCGACGGGAGCGGTCAAGATCGGAAGAGCACA
>JALRKU010000003.1 GCA_023254755.1 Aeromicrobium sp.
CAACAAGCTTGTTGTCGTCAACCCCGGTTTCCCACGGCAGCGTGTGAAACTTGGGACCCCTGGGACGTCAGCGGACGAGCAGCTCGGCGATCTGGACGGTGTTGAGGGCGGCGCCCTTGCGCAGGTTGTCGCCGGAGACGAACAGCACGAGGCCGCGGTCGCCGTCGACGGACTGGTCCTGGCGGATCCGGCCGACGAGGCTCGGGTCGGTGCCGGCGGCCGCGAGGGGCGTGGGCACGTCGACCAGCTGCACGCCCGGCGCGGTCGAGAGGATCTCGGTGGCGCGCTCGGGGGTGATGTCGTGCGCGAACTCGGCGTGGATCGACAGCGAGTGACCCGTGAACACCGGCACGCGAACGCAGGTGCCGGCGACCCGGAGCTCGGGGATGCCGAGGATCTTGCGCGACTCGTTGCGCAGCTTCTGCTCCTCGTCGGTCTCGTTCGTGCCGTCGTCGACGACCGAGCCGGCCATCGGCAGCACGTTGAACGCGATCGGCGCGACGTACTTGTTCGGCGCGGGGAACGTGACGGCGCGACCGTCGTAGGCGAGCTCGTCGGCCTTGTCGGCCACCGCGAGCACCTGGTCGTGCAGCTCGCGCACGCCGGCGATGCCCGAGCCCGAGACCGCCTGGTACGACGACACGACCAGGCGGACCAGCCCGGCGTCGTCGTGCAGCGGCTTGAGCACCGGCATCGCAGCCATCGTGGTGCAGTTCGGGTTGGCGATGATGCCGCGACCACCGGGACCGTCGCCCGCGGGGATGTCGCCCGGATTGACCTCGGACACCACCAGCGGGATGGCGGGGTCCTTGCGGAACGCCGACGAGTTGTCGACGACCGTGACACCGGCCTCGGCGAACTTCGGGGCCAGCGCGCGCGACGTGGTGGCACCGGCCGAGAACAGCGCGATGTCGAGACCCGACGGGTCGGCGGTGTCGGCGTCCTCGACGACGACCTCGCGGTCGCCGTAGGGCAGCACCTTGCCGGCCGAGCGGGCGGACGCGAAGAAGCGGATCTCGTCGGCCGGGAAGCCGCGCTCGAGCAGGATCGAGCGCATCGCGACGCCCACCTGCCCGGTAGCCCCGACGATGCCGATGGCGGTCATCGGCCGGTCCCGCCGTAGACCACGGCCTCGACCTCGTCGGTGCCGAGGTCGAACGCGGTGTGGGCGGCGTTGACCGCGGCGTCGACCTGGGTCTCGGCCACCACGACCGAGATGCGGATCTCCGACGTCGAGATCATCTCGATGTTGACGCCGGCGTCGGCCAGCGCGCCGAAGAAGGTGGCGGTGATGCCCGGGCCCGAGCCCATGCCGGCGCCGACGATCGAGACCTTGCCGACGCTGTCGTCGTACTGCAGGCGCTCGAATCCGACCTCGTCCTTGAGCCGCGCGAGGGCGGTCATGGCGGTCTGGCCGTCGGCGCGCGGCAGGGTGAACGAGATGTCGGTGAGCGCCGTGGTGGCGGCCGAGACGTTCTGGACGATCATGTCGATGTTGATCTGCGCCTCGGCGAGCGCCTTGAAGATCGCCGCGGCCTCGCCGACCTTGTCGGGCACGCCGACGACGGTGATCTTGGCCTCGCTGCGGTCG
>JALRKU010000026.1 GCA_023254755.1 Aeromicrobium sp.
GATGATTGCCTACTGGAAGGGCCATAGCTTTGATGAGGTGATTCTGGTCAACGCAAAGGACTTTGATGACACCAACCAGAGCGGCGAATATGTAGACAGCTCGCGCTTCTCCTTCAAGCAACGTCTGGCTTTTGCCAAGGCCGTGCTGCAGGGCGTCGACCGGGCGGCGCGTTTGGCGCTGGGCGGCAAACTGACCGCCTTCATCATCAAGCAGCTGAAGGGCACCGGCGTGCACACCGTTGGCGCCAAATCGCACAACCTGTACCCGGCCGACACCCTCGACCAGGTCACCCGCTACGTCGGCGGCGAGGCGCCGAGCCTGGACCGCCTGGGCGGTGCCGACTGGACCAACCGCAAGGCCAAGGCCCGCCGCGCGGTCCGTCAGATCGCGTCCGAGCTCATCAAGCTCTACGCCGCGCGGCAGTCCACCCAGGGACACGCGTTCGGCCCCGACACCCCCTGGCAGGCCGAGCTCGAGGACGCGTTCGCCCACGTCGAGACGCCCGACCAGCTCAGCACCATCGAGGAGGTCAAGCGCGACATGGAGCGGACGGTCCCGATGGACCGTCTGGTGTGCGGCGACGTCGGCTACGGCCAGACCGAGATCGCGGTGCGGGCGGCGTGCAAGGCCATCCAGGACGGCAAGCAGGTCATCCTGCTGGTGCCCACGACCCTGCTGGTGCAGCAGCACTACGCCACGTTCGCCGAGCGCTTCGGCCAGTTCCCGGTCACCGTCAAGCCGCTCTCGCGATTCCAGACCGACAAGGAGTCCAAGGCGACCCTCGACGGTCTCGCCGACGGCTCGATCGACCTGGTCATCGGCACCCACCGCCTCCTGCAGCCGGGCGTCCGCATCAAGGACCTCGGCCTGGTCATCGTCGACGAGGAGCAGCGCTTCGGCGTCGAGCACAAGGAGGCGCTCAAGCACCTGCGCGCCGCCGTCGACGTGCTGTCGATGTCGGCCACGCCGATCCCGCGCACGCTCGAGATGGCGATCACGGGCATCCGCGAGATGTCGACCATCGCCACGCCGCCGGAGGAGCGGCACCCGGTGCTGTCGTTCGTGGGCGCCTACGACGACAAGCAGGTCGCGGCGGCCATCCGCCGTGAGCTGCTGCGCGAGGGGCAGGCGTTCTTCATCCACAACCGGGTCCAGTCGATCGACAAGGTGGTCGGGCGGCTGTCCGAGCTCGTGCCGGAGGCCCGGGTCGCCGCGGCGCACGGACAGATGAGCGAGAGCCAGCTCGAGCAGATCATGGTCGACTTCTGGGAGAAGCGGTACGACGTGCTGGTCTGCACGACCATCGTCGAGTCCGGTCTCGACGTGTCGAACGCCAACACGATGATCATCGAGCGGGCCGACACGCTGGGCCTGTCGCAGCTGCACCAGCTGCGCGGCCGGGTGGGTCGTGGTCGCGAGCGCGCCTACGCCTACTTCCTGTATCCGCCGGACAAGCCGCTCACCGAGACCGCGCACGACCGGCTCACCACCATCGCGCAGCACTCCGAGCTCGGTGGCGGCATGGCCGTCGCGATGAAGGACCTGGAGATCCGCGGCGCCGGCAACCTGCTGGGCGGCGAGCAGTCCGGCCACATCGCCGACGTCGGGTTCGACCTGTACGTCCGCCTCGTCGGCGAGGCGGTCGCGGAGTTCCGCGGCGAGACCGACGCCGACGCCGTCCGCGAGGTCAAGATCGAGCTGCCGATCGAGGCGCACCTGCCGCACGACTACGTGTCGAGCGAGCGCCTGCGGCTCGAGATGTACAAGCACCTCGCGAGCGTCCGGTCGATGGCCGAGGTCGACGCGCTGCGCGAGGAGATGGTCGACCGCTACGGCGAGCCGCCGGCGGTCGTCGAGGTGCTGCTCGACGTCGCCCGCCTCCGCGTCCGGCTGCGCGAGGCTGGCATCACCGAGGTCACGGCCGCCGGCCCCAACGTCCGGTTCGCCGGCGTCGTGCTGCCGGACTCCGCCCAGGCCCGCCTGGCCCGCGTGTACCCGCGCAGCCTGTACACGGCCGCGGCCGAGGTCGCCCTCGTGCCGCGTCCGCGCACCGCCCCCGTCGGCGGCCGGCCGATCGACAACCGCGAGCTGCTCGACTGGACCCGCGTCGTCGTCGACACCCTCGTGCCGCCCGCCGGCTGAGCCGGTTGGGGTTGCGGCTCGCAACCGCCTCGCTACGGTGTGCAGATGACTTCCTCAGGGGGATGGAAGCGTCTCGTGCGCACCAAGGACATCGACACCGTCATCCACCAGAACGACGCGATGCCAGAAGGTGAAGGGCCGGCCGGGCTCTCGAAGCGGCTCTCGATGCTCGACCTGGTGGGCTTCGGCGTGGGCATCGTCATCGGCACCGGCATCTTCACGCTGACCGGCGTGCAGGCCAAGAACAACGCGGGGCCCGCCATCATCATCGCGTTCGCGATCGCCGGCGTCGTCGCGATGCTCGCCGCGCTCTGCTACGCCGAGCTCGCCGCAGCCGTGCCCACCGCGGGGTCGTCGTACACGTACGCCTACGCGACGATCGGCGAGGTCTTCGCCTGGATCATCGCCTGGGACCTGATCCTGGAGTTCGCCCTCGGTGCGGCCGTCGTGGCCCGAGGCTGGTCCGGCTACCTGCAGGACTCGTTCAACCTGCCGACGGACTGGTTCGGCGAGGAGGACTCGATCGTCAACCTCGGAGCCGTCGCGATCGTCGCCGTCCTGACCGCGGTCGCGGCGCTCGGCATCCGTGAGTCCAAGGTCGTGACGAACCTGCTGGTCGTGCTGAAGGTCAGCATCGTCGTGTTCGTCATCGCGGTCGGGGCCTTCTTCGTCAAGTCGGCCAACTACGGACCCTTCATCCCGCCGTCGAGGCCCGGAGAGGACGTCAGCGAGCTCAAGCAGCCGTTGTGGCAGTGGATCACCGGCGCCGACGCGACGATGTACGGCGTGACCGGCGTGCTCGTGGCCGCAGCGGTCGTGTTCTTCGCCTACTCAGGATTCGAGGCGGTCGCCAACCTGGGGGAGGAGACCAACGACCCGGCGAAGGACATGCCGCGCGGGCTGCTGGGCACCCTCGCGCTCTGCACCGTCCTCTACATGCTCGTCTGCCTCGTGCTCGTGGGCATGGTGAAGTACGTCGACCTCAGCGAGGGAGCGCCGATCTCCGACGCGTTCGACCAGGTCGGGCTCGGCTGGGCCAAGGTGCTCGTCGGCGTGTCGGCGGTCGCCGGCCTGACGTCGGTGATGCTGGTCGAGCTGGTCACGGTCGGCCGCATCATCTACGCCCTGAGCCGCGACGGCCTGCTGCCGAAGGCGATCGGCGAGATCCATCCCGAGCGCCACACGCCGGTCCGGGCGACGGTCGCCACGGGGATCCTCATCGCGGTGCTCGGGGCGTTCGTGCCGCTCGGCGCCCTGGCCGAGATGGTCTCGATCGGCACGTTGTTCGCGTTCCTCGTCGTCGCGATCGCGGTGATCGTGCTGCGGCGCACCAAGCCTCGGCTGAAGCGTCCGTTCCGCACCCCGCAGGTGCCGTGGCTGCCGCTGCTGTCGGCGCTGACCTGCGTCGGCCTGATGACGAACCTGGCGGTCGAGACGTGGCTGCGGTTCCTCGTGTGGCTGGCGGCG
>JALRKU010000202.1 GCA_023254755.1 Aeromicrobium sp.
CACGGCTACAAGGGCGCGTTCGAGCTCGCGGCCACGGTCGACTACCTGTTCGGCTTCGACGCCACGGCCGGCGTGGTGCACGACTGGATGTACGAGTCGCTGGCCAAGGAGTACGTGCTGGACGAGACCAACCAGGCGTTCATGCGGCAGTCGAACCCGTGGGCACTGCGCGGCATCGTGGAACGGCTCGACGAGGCGGTGCAGCGCGGGTTGTGGGCCGAGCCCGACGCCGACGTCCTGGCGCAGATGCAGCAGGTCTACCTCGAGCTCGAGGGCGACCTCGAGGACCGTGGACAGTAGGAGGCGCGGCATCGCCAGGCGAGTTCGGCTCGTCGGCATCGGCGCGGGTGACCCGGACCAGCTGACGGTCGAGGCCGTCGAGGCCCTGCGGTCGGCCGCGTTCGCGCTCGTCACCGTCAAGCGCGAGGACGACCCGCTGGCGGCGGCTCGTCTCGCGATCCTCGACCGGCACGCCCCGGACCTGAGGGTCGTCGAGGTCCAGGACCCGAGCCGCGACCGCTCGCCGACCTCGACGTCGACCACGGCGGGCTACGAGGGCGTCGTCGCCGACTGGCACGACGCCCGCGCCGAGGCCTGGGAGCGCGCGCTCGAGACGAGCTGGTCCGCCTCGGGCGGAGGGGACGCCGTCGTGCTGGTGTGGGGCGATCCGGCCTTCTACGACTCGACCATCCGCGTGGTCGAGAAGGTGCTGGCCAGGGGGGTCCTGGCGTTCACGTGGGACGTGCTGCCGGGCATCTCGGCGTTCCAGCTGCTGGCGGCGCGCCACCGCATCGTGCTGCACGAGGTCGGCCAGCCGATCCACGTCACGACCGAGCGACGACTCGCCGACGCCGTCGCCGCGGGTGAGACCAACGTCGTCGTGTTCCTGACGTCGCGCACCGACCTGACGGGTCTCGACGACTGGCACGTGTGGTGGGGAGCCAACCTCGGCGCGGCGTCCGAGCGGCTGGTGGCGGGGCGGGTCGCCGACGTCGCCCCCGCGATCGCGGACGCCCGCGCTGCGGCGAAAGCCGAGGCGGGCTGGGTCATGGACGTCCTGCTGCTGCGCCGCTGACCCCGGCTTGCCGTCGTCGGCGGCGCGGGTGAGGGTGGTGAGATGAGCTCACGGACCGCGAACTTCTGCCTCGACGCCCACGACCCGCTGGCCCAGGCGCGCTGGTGGGACCAGGTGCTCGACGACTTCACCTTCGACCCCGAGTCCGACGACGACGAGGCCGGTCTGCACGGCCCGGCCGGTCGAGACCTGCTGTTCCTGAAGGTGCCGGAGCCGAAGATCGTCAAGAACCGCATGCACGTGTGCCTACGACCGGCCGACCGCACCCGCGACGAGGAGGTCGACCGCCTCCTCGCCCTCGGCGCGACGATCGTCCACGACCTGCGCCAGCCCGACTCCGGCTGGGCCGTCCTCGCCGACCCGGAGGGCAACGAGTTCTGCGTCCTCACCGTCCGGGCCGACGACGCCGGGGTCGCCCTGCAGTAGCGCCGCCCGACGGCGAGGCGGGACGTCTCGTTTCGCTGCGCCGGGACGAGGGGTTCCGCCATGCTGACGCCATGTCGGTCGACGCGAGGTCACGATCCCGTCTGCGGCCGAGCCGCCGCGTGGTCGTCGCCGCTGTCGTCGTGCTCCTCGTGGTCGTCTACGCGGCGTGGTGGTCCCGCCCCGGCGCCCTGGGCGGTTGGGGCAGCGAGGTGTGGGTGCCGGTCGACGTCGACGAGACGGCCAACGTCGGTCTGCAG
>JALRKU010000113.1 GCA_023254755.1 Aeromicrobium sp.
CGACGACGACGTCGCGAAGGACCCGGTCAAGACCGAGCACGCGGTCGGTGCGCTGTTCCCGCGGCGCGACTGGACCATGCTCAGCCACCGGCTGATCTGGCACGGTCGCCGACGCTGCCACGCCAAGAAGCCGGCCTGCGGCGCGTGTCCCGTGGCGCGCTGGTGCCCGGCGTACGGCACCGGACCCACCGACCCCGTGGTCGCGGCGGCGCTCGTGACCACGCAGGGTCCGGCGTGACCCGCCACAATGGAGGCATGAGCACCGACGCCCTCCCCGACTGGCTCCGCCCGGTCGCCGAGGGTCTCGACACCGTCACGGCGCAGGCGCTCACGCGCATGCCCGACCCGCCGGCCGACGCCCGTCCCGCCGCGGTGCTGATGCTGTTCTCCGACGGACCCGCCGGCCCCGAGCTGCTGCTCACCCGGCGCGGCAGCCGCCTGCGCAACCACGCCGGCCAGATCTCGTTCCCCGGGGGCGGCACCGACCCGGGCGACGGCGGGCCGGTCGGCACCGCGCTGCGCGAGGCGCAGGAGGAGGTCGGACTCGACCCGTCGACGGTCGAGGTGTTCGGCACGCTCCCCACCCTGTGGCTGCCGCCGAGCAACTTCGCGGTCACCCCCGTGCTGGGCTACTGGACGCGCCCCGTCGAGCTCAGCTCGGCCAGCGACTTCGAGGTGCGCGAGGTCCTGCACACGCCCATCGCCGAGCTGGTCGACCCTGCTCGTCGCTACAGCGTCACCCACCCGTCCGGGTGGATCGGTCCCGCCTTCGACCTGGGACTGGAGGTCCCGCTGTGGGGGTTCACGGCCGGCGTCATCTCGCGACTGTTCGAGGCCGTCGGCTGGGAGCAGCCCTGGGACGCCTCCGACCACCGTGAGCTGCCCGCCGAGGCCTTCCGCTGATGGGTCTGCTGTCCGAGGTCAACTCGCTCGACCTGCTGCTCGTCGTCGTGATCGTGGCCTACGCGGTCAGCGGGTACGTACAGGGCTTCGTGGTCAACCTCGCGGCGACGATCGGGCTGCTCGTGGGCGGCGTGCTCGCGGTGGCGATCGTGCCGCGGTTCATGGACCGTTCCGACCCCGACCTCGGCACGTCGCTGCTCGCACTGGGCCTCGTGGTGGCCGGCGCCGCGATCGGCCAGGCGGTCGGCACCTACGTGGGCACCGAGCTGCGCACCGGGGTCAGGGCCCGCTCGCTGCGGGGACTCGACGCCGTGGGCGGGAGCGTGCTCAGCATCCTCGCGGTGCTGTGCGCGGGCTGGGCGCTCGGCTACTCCGTCAGCGGCACCACGATCCCGTACCTGGCCCAGGCGTCCCGCGAGTCCGCGATCCTCGACCGCGTCGACCGGGTCATGCCGTCCGGTGCCACGTCGGTGCTCCGGGCGTTCAACGAGGTGCTCGACACCAACCTGTTCCCGCGCTACATCGACCCGTTCGAGACCGAGCAGATCACCCAGGTCGGCCCGCCCGACGACACGGTGCTGCAGGCCGACGGCGTCGTGGCGGCGTCGCGCAGCGTCGTGAAGATCCTCGGCCAGGCCCGCTGCGACCGTGGCATCGAGGGCACCGGGTTCGCCTACGCGCCGCGCCGCGTCATGACCAACGCGCACGTCGTCGCCGGCGTCGCGTCGCCCCGCGTCGTGGTCGGCGGACAGGAACGGCCCGCGCGCGTCGTGCTGTTCGACCCCCGGCTCGACGTCGCGGTGCTCGCGGTCGACGTCGACCTGCCCACGCTCTCGTTCGACACGACCGCGGCGCGCGGCGACGGAGCAGCGATCCTCGGCTTCCCCGAGAACGGGCCCTACGACCAGCGCGCAGCGCGCATCCGCGACCGCATCGAGCTGCGCAGCCCCGACATCTACGACCAGGGCCAGGTCGACCGCGACACGTTCTCGGTCCGTGGGCTCGTGCGGTCCGGCAACTCCGGTGGTCCGCTGGTCTCACCCGAGGGCGAGGTGATCGGCGTGATCTTCGCGGCGTCGATCTCCGACCGGTCCACCGGCTATGCCCTCACCGCCGAGCAGGTCGCCGACGACGCCCGTGAGGGCGCGAGCGCCACGGCCCAGGTCTCCACCGGCGGGTGCGCCTGATGCGCGGCGTCGTCGCGGCACTCAGCGGCCTGCTGGCCACGGCGCTGCTCGCCCTCGCGCTGCCGGTCGGCTGGGTCGCCGCCCACGTGGCCTCCGAGGACGGCTACGTCGACCTCACGGCCTCGATGGCGCACGACGCCGACTTCCGCGACCGCCTGGTCGCCGCCGTCGCCGACGAGGTCGTGTCCGGCTCGGGGGTGCCCTCGCAGCTGGCCGATCCCGTGCGCTCGGCCCTCACCCGTGCCGCGGACCGGGTCGTCGCGACCGAGCGGTTCGACATTGCGTGGCGCGAGGCGCAGCGGCGGTCCCACCGCGCGCTGTTCGCCGACCCCCGCGACCTGCCCGCCGACCTCGACCAGTCGTCCCGTCTCGTCATCGACGTCGCGCCGGTGGCGCAGGCCGTCGTCGACGGCGTCGCCGCGGACCTCCCGGTCGACGTCCGGGTACCGGGTCAGCTGCTCGTCACGATCGGCGGCAGCGACCAGCGCCGGCTCGTCGACCGGATCGCCGACACGCCCGCCCAGGCCACGGTGCTGGGGGCGGCCGCCGCGGTGCTGGCGCTGCTGGCGCTCGTCGCGGCACGACGTCACGGGGTCGCCCTCGCCTGGCTCGGCGTCGGTGCCGTCCTGGCGGCGGGCCTCGTGCGGGTCGTCGGCCGCGAGGCCACGTCGCAGGCGCTCGAGCGCAGCACGGCGCCGACCGACCTCGCGCGCACCACGCAGGACCTGCTCGCCGACCGTCTGCTCGCCTCGCTCGACCAGTGGCTGCTGGTCACCGCGCTCGCGGGAGCGACCGCCGTCGTGACCGGGGTGGTGCTCTCGGTCAGGCGCTCCGGCCCTTGAGCGCGGCCGGGATCTCCTTGGCGGTCGCGAGGGTCTTCTCGGGCGCCTTGACCCGCTTGAACGAGCGGATGCCGACGAAGACGGCCGCACCGATGAGCAGCACGTAGACGCCGCTGACGATGAGGAACGCCCAGGCGGGGTGCATGCCGGTCATGGTCAGGAAGTACGCGACCGTGATCGACAGGATGGGGATGAGCAACACCGCCAGGAGCGCCGCCACCGCGAACAGCGCGCCGCCGATGCCGCCCGCGGTCACGCTGACCTTGAGCTCGGACTTCGCCAGCTCGATCTCGCGGTGCACCAGGTCCGAGAGGTCGCGCGTGAGGTCGGCGACCAGCCGGCCGATGCTCGGATCGTGCTGCGGAGGGATCTGCGCGGTCATGGGTCGACACTACCGCTCACGGTCGTCGTCGGCCGTGCCGCAGGCGTCGGGTGGCTGCGCTCGGAGGATCAGTGCACCGCGGAGCGCGGCAGCTCGATCAGCTGCTCGACGTCGGCCTCGGCGGCCCTCAGTCGCTGGGCGAGCTCCTCGCCCCGCTGGGACAGCGCGACGACGGCCCGTCGCTTGTCGGCCGGGTCGACGCGGCGGACCACCAGGGCCAGGCTGACCAGCCGGTCGACGTGGCGGGTGAGGGTGGCTGCGGGAAGGGCCGCGGCCTCGGCCAGGTCCGTCATCCGTCGGCCGGGCTCCTCGAGGAGCGCGACGAGGACCTGCCAGTGCTCGAACGTGATGTGGGCGGGACCGAGGATCGGCTCGAGCGCGCGTCGCACCAGCGACTCGGTGGCCTTGAGGCGCAGCGTGAGGCTCACGGGTGCGGTGTCGTCGCCCATCTCGGACCCCTCCTCCGGATCACGTCGTGACTGCGATGTTGCGGTGGCGTGTATTCGCCGTGACTTCTGACTCGATCGGTCGCCCCGCACCTCCATTGTGCCGCACGATGGTCGAGTTCACCGACCATCCGGAGCCCGTCATGATCGACGCTGAGGATCGCCACCCCCGCCGGCGAGACCGGTTGCGGATCGCGTTCGTCGTGCCGCTCCAGGGACCGACCGGGATCTACGGACCGTCGTGCCTGGCGTGCGGCGAGCTGGCGGTCGAGAAGCTCAACGCCGCCGACGGCATCGTCGGCCGCGAGGTCGAGCTGGTCGTCGTCGACGCCGGTCGTGCCCCGGACGTCGTCGCGGCGGAGGTCGCCGCGCTCGTCGACGACGGGTCGGTCGAGGCCGTCGCCGGCTGGCACATCTCGGCCGTCCGTCAGGCCGTGGCGAGCAGGATCGGCGGCCGCGTGGTGTACGCCTACGCCGCGATGCACGAGGGACGCGACGACACCCCCGGGGTCTTCATGCTGGGGGAGCGGCCGATCAACCAGCTCCTGCCGGCCGCGCACTGGATGCGCGAGCAGCTCGGCGTCGGGTCGTGGGCCGTGGTCGGCAACGACTACGTGTTCCCCCGGGTGACCGGTGGCACGGCGCGCCACGTGCTGGCCGACTCGGCCTCGCGGATCGTCAGCGAGACCTACGTGCCACTCGGCACCACCGACTTCCGGCCGGTCCTGCAGGACCTGCGGAGCGGTGACGTCGACGGCGTCATCATGCTGCTGATGGGCCAGGACGCGGTCCACTTCAACCGTCAGTTCGCCCGCGAGGGGCTGCACGACCAGCTGGCCCGACTCAGCCCCGCCATCGAGGAGAACACCCTGCTCGGCGGAGGTGCCGGAGCGCACGAGCAGCTCTACGCGGCCGCGGCGTTCTTCGACGGCCTCGCCACCGCCGAGAGCGGCGAGCTCGCCACCGACTACTACCGCCGCCACGGGCCGTGGGCGCCGGCGCTGAACGCAGTCGGCGAGTCCTGCTACGAGGCGCTGATCTTCCTGGCCCGGCTGGGCCGGCTGGCGGGCGACATCACGGTCGCCGCAGCGACGGGCGTCGTGTCCGGCTCGTTCTACGACGGGCCGCGCGGGCTCGTCCGGTTCGACGGCAACCTGCTCGACCAGGACGTCTACGTCGCGGCGGCGAACGGACTGCAGTTCGAGGTTCAAGACAAGATCGCCCGCGCCGTCTAGACCGCGCCGCTGCGGGCGAGGCTCCGGGCGTCGGCCCAGGTCCGCGCGTCGACCGCGCGGTGCGCCCCGGGTGCGAGCCGGCGCACCAGGGTGCCACCGCCCTCGAGGTCGAAGCGTGTGCTCGCCGGGAGCGAGGCGTCCTCGGGCAGCGCACGGCCCAGGAGCAGGACCGATCCCATCGCGCGGGATCCGCCGAGCAGCAGCGAGGTGGTGTCCGGCCCCACGACGAGCCCGTCCGCGAGCAGCGGACGCCCGCTCGTCCCGGCGGCGACGAGCTCCTGCTCGACGTGCCCCGGACGCTCGCCGTGCCGCCCCAGCACCAGCACCTCGCGCAGCGCCACGGCGGCGGTCGGTCCCAGCGTGATCGACGTGCGCCGGGTGACGCGGGCCCCGGCCGCGACCACGAACGGCTCGGCCGACCACACGAGCCGGCCGGCGGCGGCGACGTCGATCGTGACGTCCCAGGACGCGGAGTCGCCGAACATCGGATAGGCGACCGTGCCGCCCGGCTCGACCAGCTGGAGGAACGCCCCCGGCCCGACGGAGATCTCGATCGAGACGGCGTCACCGGCCAGCAGCAGGGCGCCCTCGGGCACCAGCGACACGGTGGCGCCCTGCGCATCGCTCGAGACCAGGACGGGCCGCACGACCGGGCGGTCCCCCGCACCGGTCGCCGACAGCATCACCTGGGCCCGGCCCCCCTCGACGGGGCGGTCGACCCGGACCCGGGTGACGCTGCGGGTGTCACGCGTGGGTGTGCGTGGGGGCGCCGTGCTCATGCGTGTGCCCTCCTGGCCCGTGCCTGTGGGAGCCGTCCTCGTCCGGCCCGTGCGTGTGGTGGCCGTCCTCGTCCGGCCCGTGCGTGTGGGGACCGTCCCCGTCCGGCCCGTGCGAATGGGGCGCCATCGGTCCGGGGTCGGCCGGCGTGAGGAGGCCTGCGACGTGGATCGCCAGCTGGCCCCGGACCCAGTCCGTCAACGCCGTCACGGAGGCCGGGTCGGTGCGCGACAGCGCGATGACGGGCCGACCGTCGCGGACCGCCGACGCGTCCGCGACCATGCGGTCGGGATCCACGCCGACGTGCGGCGCCAGGTCGGTCTTGTTGACGACGAGCAGGTCGGCGCGCGTGATGCCGGGGCCGCCCTTGCGGGCGACGTCACCACCGCCGGCGACGTCGATCAGGAAGATCTGGGTGTCGACGAGGGCGGGCGAGAACGTCGCCGTCAGGTTGTCACCGCCGGACTCGACCAGCACGATCTCGACCGGCGCGAAGTCCTCCTCGAGCTGCTCGACGGCGATGAGGTTCGCGGTGATGTCGTCGCGGATCGCGGTGTGCGGGCAGGCGCCCGTCTCGACCGCCCGGATCCGCTCGGGGGCCAGGACCCCGGCGGACCGCAGGAAGCGGGCGTCCTCGTCGGTGTAGATGTCGTTG
>JALRKU010000129.1 GCA_023254755.1 Aeromicrobium sp.
GGATCGTGGCGTGGGTGCCGTCGATGGGGGAGTAGTCGGCGTTGTGCGGCAGCAGCCACACCTGGCCGTCCTTGCGCTGGAACGTCTTGACGGTGGCCTCGCCGTCGAGCATCGCGGCGACGATCTCGCCGTTCTCGGCGACGGGCTGCTGGCGGACCACGACGTAGTCGCCGCTGCAGATGGCGGCGTCGATCATGGAGTCGCCGCTGACCTCGAGCAGGAACAGCGTGCCGTCGCCGACGAGCGACTTGGGCAGCGGGAAGACGTCCTCGACGCGCTCCTCGGCCAGGATCGGTCCACCGGCGGCGATCCGTCCGACGACGGGCACGTTGACGGCGGTCGGCGCGATGTCGCCGATGCCGGTCTCGTCGACGGCCGACTCGCTGGCGCCGCTGATGGAGCGACGAGCAGCCAGCACGTCGGGCAGGAAGATCTCGAGCGCGCGGGGGCGGTGGGGGTCGCGCTTGACGTAGCCGAGGCCCTCGAGCGTGCGCAGCTGGTGGGCGACCGAGGAGACGGACGACAGACCGACGGCGTCGCCGATCTCGCGCATGCTCGGCGGGTAGCCGCGGCGCTCGATCTCCTCGCGCAGGAACTCCAGCACCCGGCGCTGGCGGCCGGTGAGTCCGGTCGCGTCGTCGCGCTGACCGTCGGAGAGGTCCACGACCTGCGCGTCGTCGCCGGTGCCGTTCTCGGGCTGATCGCTCATGCGTTCGACTGTAGACCGATGTGGGGGGCCGAATCAAACATCTGTTCGATGGCGTGTCGCCGACGATTCCGCGCCGCGCCCGGCTCTCGTAGGCTGCTCTCGTGAGCTATCTGGTGGTGGGACGACGCGACGGCGACCGCTGGGAGGTCGAGGTGCAGGGCGTCGGCAAGACGTCGGCCGACTCTCTCGAGCAGGTCGAGGACGCCGCCCGCCGGCTGCTCGGGTCGTATGGCTACGCCGACGCCGAGGGCGCCGACCTCCAGCTGCTCCTGCCCGACTTCGAGGTCGACCTCGAGCGTCACGGCGTCCAGGTCGAGGGTGGCGTGAACGTCGCGCTGATCAGCGGACTGATCCTGCTGCTGGTCGTCGTCGGCGCCGCCGCCTTCGTCATCGGGCGCTTCGTCTAACCCCGTTCCCCGCTCTCCCATCTCGCCGAGTGGCGCAGTTTCGCCCTGTCAGACCCGCTGGCGGGGCGATCTTGCGCCACTCGGGGGACGGACTGCGCCACTCGATGACCGATCGAGCCGATGGACCCGCCCGACGGCCTTCGTCCACAGCAGGAAAGCCGACCACGACGAGACGCCAGTCGCGGCACGCACTGAACGACGCCCCAACCCGCGCGCCCCAGTCCGTCGAAGGTCAGTCCTCGATGACCCCAGCACCCTCCGCCTCGTTGGCGGCCTCGACGCTGGCGCCGAGGAGCAGGGCGTAGATGCCGATCCAGAGCCACAGCAGCAGCGCGACGACGCCGGCGAGGGCGCCGTACGTCTTGCCGTAGCTGCCGAACTGGTCGACGTAGAGGCTGAACCCCACGGACACGACGACCCACAGTCCGGTCGCGACGGCGACGCCGAGCTTGAGGTCGCGATGCCCCTCGTCCAGAGGGGAGTGGGCGAAGCGGAACAGCACCGTGATACCTGCTGCGAGCGCGGCGACGAGCAGCAGCCACCGGCCGGCCTCGATCCCGGCGCGGGCGAAGCCGGGCAGGTCGAGCGCGTCGAGCACGGCCGGCGCCGCGGCGACCAGGGCGATCAGCACCAGACCCAGCACGACCGCACCGGCGGTGATGCCCAACGACTCGATCTTGGCCTTGAGGAACCCGGGGGAGGACTTCTCGTCGAACATCGCTCGCAGCGCCGTGAGCAGGTTGGCGGTGCCCGACGACGCGCTGTACAGGCCGGCCAGGATCGCGACGACCAGGCCGACGCCGAGCGATCCGCCGCCGGTCGACGTCAGGCCCTCGAGCTGCCCGGTGACGACCGACGCGGCGTCGGCCGGCAGGGCGTCGGCGATGCGGTCGGACTGCCGCTGCACCGTCTGCGGCGACGCCAGCAGTCCGTAGGCCAGCACAGCGGCGATCATCGCCGGGAAGATCGACAGGAACGCGTAGAAGGCGACACCTGCTGCGAGCAGGGGAGCGTTGCGCTCCGAGGCACGCTTCCAGGCGATGCGGACGGTCTCGACGGCCGGGCTCATGTCTCGACCGTACCCAGCGGGCTCCGGTTCAGCAGATCGGAACTGTCCGACCCCTCCGCCAGGGTGATCGAAGAGATGTTCGACACGCCGATCGAAGAAGTGTTCGACAAATGTCCGAACCTCTCGCTACAGTCGTAAACGTGTTCGATCGAACGCCTGTTCGCAGCCGCCGGATCGGATGACACCTCGGGCGACACCGCGCCAGGCGCCGATCGAACGCACCAGACCATCCCTCACCTTCCCCGGAGGATCCCATGAGCACCATCACCCTCACCGCCCCGCAGGCCCGCCGACTCCCGGCTGCTCGCTCGCAGGCATCGCCCGCGCTGCGCCTGACGCGCCGCGGCAAGATCGTGGTGCTCACCCTGGCGTTCGTGGCCATCGCGCTGCTCGCGCTGGTGCTCGGCCCGTCCGTGGTCGCGACCGGCGACGCCGGGGCGCCGGAGCAGACCACGTCGGTCACGCTGATGGCCGGCCAGACGCTGTGGCAGGTGGCGGCCGACGCCAACCCGCACGGCGACATCCGCGACACGGTCGACGACATCGTGCGCCTTAACTCGCTGTCGAGCGCCTCGGCCGTCCAGCCGGGCTCGACCATCGCCGTCCCCGTCTACGAGCGCTGACGGGACGCCCGCGCCGGGCTCCAGGGGAAAGGGAGCAGGCCTGCGGGGTTCGCGACGCGCGTGTCCGTGCGTCGTCGCGGCGGACGAACGGCGGGCGAGAGGATCTCCTCTCGCCCGCCGTTCTCGTGTCGGTGCGTCAGTGCTGCAGCTCGCCGCCGGCGTTCTCCCTGTGGGCGCGCACGAACCACTGGAACAGCTCCATGGCCTTGATCTGGCCGATGATCATGTCCTCGGTCACCGGATCGAGCTCGGCCGTCGCGGCCTGGGCCTTGCGATGGTCGGCCAGCACGTCGATGTAGGTCTTGTCGAGCTGCGCCAGGTGCTCGGTCGTCGACGCGCGGCCCAGCGGGTAGTCGTCCCAGTCGCGCGACGCGACGATCGCGCCCGGGCTGCCGTTGGGAGAGGCGCCGAGGGTGGCGATGCGCTCGGCGGTCTCGTCGACGAAGCCGCGCACCTCCTCGACCTGCGGGTCGATCATCTCGTGCACCGCGATGAAGTCGCGGCCGACGACGTTCCAGTGCACGTGCTTGAGGGTCAGGGCCAGCTCGTTGAGGACGTGGAGGCGCTCCTGCAGGATGCGGGCGACCTCGGCGCCCTGCTCCTCGGTGAGGCCGGGGACGGTGTACTTGGGGGTGCTCATGGCTCCGACGCTACGACGCGCCGCCGAACGCGCAAGTCGGGGCCCGGATCCGGCCCCGGACAGCCTCTCTCGGGTCGTGACGCGTGTGATCGGTGAGTCGGGTGAGGTCGCTGACCTGCGGTTTCTCGACGCCGACCAAAAAGTGTCGGCGGCGCGCCGAAGAATGTTGCACACCAGTGGTCCGCGGCGTAGTCTGGCACTAGATGTAGTAGTTACACGGATGTAGTTCTCCACATCTTGTTGCACAGCAGATGCGGGGTTACCCACCGATTTCGGCCTCGATCCACACCGAGTCCACATCTTCGTCCCCAGGTCGGGAACGACCACCACCCAGCACGACGCCAGCGAGAGGAGCGCCACGTGCACTGCCCGTTCTGCAAGAGCACCGACACCAAGGTCCTCGACAGTCGCGTGGCCGAGGACGGCGGAGCCATCCGCCGTCGCCGCTGCTGCGCCGAGTGCGAGAAGCGCTTCACCACGATCGAGCAGATGCAGCTGACGATCGTCAAGCGCAGCGGGGCCACCGAGCCCTTCGTCCGCGACAAGGCGGTTGCCGGCGTCCGCAAGGCCTGCAAGGGCCGACCGGTCTCCGACGACGACCTGGCGCGCCTCGGCCAGCAGGTCGAGGACGCGCTCCGCGAGTCGGGCGCGGCCGAGATCGAGGCCCACCAGGTGGGCCTCGCGGTGCTCGAGCCGCTCAAGGCGCTCGACGAGGTCGCGTACCTGCGCTTCGCCAGCGTCTACAAGGCGTTCGACTCCGTCGACGACTTCGCCGCCGAGATCGCATCGCTCATGGCGGCGTCGGCCGACGGCGAGCTCGCCGAGGAACGCGCCCGCCACACCACCTGAGACGCACCCCCAGCAGTCAGCACGGCACCACCAGCACCACCACGCAGTCACTCCCGCAGCACCACCGCAACGAACCACCCACCACCACAGGAGCAGCAGCATGTCGGAGACGGTCAGCGGTCCGAAGTCACGGACCACCAAGGGCAAGGGCCTCAAGCTCGAGCGGGTCTTCACGACCCCGGGCGTCCACCCCTACGACGACGTCACCTGGGAGCGCCGCGACGTCGTGCAGACCAACTGGAAGACCGGCGAGACGGTCTTCGAGCAGCGCGGCGTCGAGTTCCCCGACTTCTGGAGCGTGAACGCCTCGACGATCGTGACCACGAAGTACTTCCGAGGCGCCGTCGGCACGCCGGAGCGCGAGTGGAGCCTGAAGCAGC
>JALRKU010000168.1 GCA_023254755.1 Aeromicrobium sp.
AGCAGCACCCCCGCGTCGTCGCAGCCGACGGCGGAGCGGGCGTACTCCGCGACGCGCTCGACCGTCTCCTCGCTGTCGGGAGCCTCGTGCAGCGCCAGCAGCTCCTCGGTGAGGTCGAGCCCGGAACCACGCTGCGGCGACCCCGCTGCCGCAGCCACGCTGTCAGTCATCCCGATCCCCATCCGTCCTGCGCCCGGGACCGGACGCCCTGGACATGACCGCATCGTACGACGCCAACGCTTGCGCGATGCGATCCAGGGTGGCACGGTGGTGCCAGGTTGAGCAGCAGCCGTGAGCACTGACAACGGTCCGGGGGGATCATGTCCGCCACGCCCTGCACGAACGAACACCTCGTCCTCGACCACCTCGCCCTCGCGTCACGACTCGCCCGCACCTATCGCGGTCGCGGTGTCGAGGCCGACGACCTGGAGCAGGTCGCCCGACTCGCTCTGGTCAAGGCCGCCGACGGGTACGACGCCGAACGGGGCAGCTTCGCGCCGTTCGCCGCCGCGACGATCCGCGGCGAGCTGAAGCGTCACTTCCGCGACAAGGCCTGGGGGGTGCGCCCGCCGCGCCGGCTCCAGGAGCTCCAGGCCCGGATCCACGCCGAGCACTCCGGGGAGATCACGGCCGGCAACGTCGAGCGGATCGCCGGCGAGCTCGGCGCCGACGTGCACGACGTCCGCGAGGCCGCGGCGGCACGCGGCTGCTACTCGCCCGCGTCGATCGACGCGGCGCAGGAGGCCGGGCACGACATGGGACGCACCGACGAGCGCTTCGACCGCGTCGACGAGTGGGTCACGTTCACCGGTCTGTGCAAGGACCTGACCGACGACGAGCGCCAGCTGCTGGTGTGGCGCTTCGTCGACGAGCGGACGCAGCAGGAGATCGCCGACCTCGTCGGGATCAGCCAGATGCAGGTGTCGCGCCGGCTCAAGCAGCTGCTCGACCGCCTGCGCGCGGCTGCGGGTCCCCAGGCGGCCTGACGGCGTGGACGACGAGCCCGAGGTCCTGGACACGACGCCGGCCGGTCGCGGCCGGCGTCGTGCCCGCCTCCACCGCTGGACCGCCGGCTGGTGGGTCGTGGTGGTCGTGTGCGCTGCCGTCGTCATCGGCTCCGGGGTCGGCCTCGCCCGTTCCGACCAGGGTCGGCCCGTGCCCGTCGTCGTCTTCACGGCCCTCGCGCTGATCGCGGCCCTCACCGCGCTCGTGGCCACCATCGCTCGCGCTCAAGCCGGCAGCACCCTGGGCGAGGACGAGCTGGCCGACCCAGCGCCCGACCGGTCGACCGACGACTCCTAGGTGTCATCGACGGTGACGTCGACGCATCCGCCACGGCAGCACGACCCACAGGCCGAGGGCGACCGTCGCCAGCAGCGCGCTGATGACACCTGCGACCGTCGTCGGCACCAGCAGGCCGAGGACCAGCCACGCCGCGCCGACGTTGGCCACCACGAGCAGGGCCAGTCCCACCTGGGCCGAGCGGTGTGCCGCAGCGACCAGCCAGCGGCGGCGGCCACGGTGGAACAGCTGCCGGTGGAGGGCGACCGGGGTGGTCAGGAGGATCGTCGAGAGCAGCGCGCACGTGAGCACGGCGGCGAAGACGCCGCGGTCGACGCCGTCGAGCCGTTCGAAGCCCGGCGCGAAGGGTACGGTCAGCAGGAAGGCGGTGAGGATCTGCACGCCGGTCTGCGCGACGCGCAGCTCCTGCAGCAGCTCGTTCCAGTTGCGGTCGACGCGCTCGTCGTCGTCCATCCTCGTCACCCGCCCCGTCCGGAGGTCGCCGCGTGGACGCCCTGCTGCTGATCGACCTGCAGGAGGACTTCCTGGGCGCTCCCGGTCTGGCGGAACGACGTCGCGAGCTGCTGGACCAGGTTCAGCGCTGGGTCGACCTGGCGGCGCGACGAGCGGTCCCGGTCATCGAGGTGAGGACCGAGCTGCCTCGTGACCCCTCGGCCTGGGCCCTGAACATGCGTGAGGATCACCATCCCGTCGCCCTCGAGGGCACGGACGGGACGGCTCGGGCGCACGAGCTCGACGTCGATCCCGTCGCCGTCGTCCGCAAGCGACGCGACGACGCCTTCCTCGGCACGGATCTCGACGACCGACTCACGGAACTCGGTGCGCAGGACCTGGTCCTGTGCGGCGTCTCGACCGAGGCCTGCGTCGCCCTGACCGCCGCGCAGGCCTACGCTCGCGACTACCGCGTGCGCCTCGGTGCCGTCGCGTCGGCCGACCAGCGCGCCCACGCGCAGGCGCTCGCCTGGCTCGCCGAGCAGTACCGCCAGTCGCACGTGACGCCGGACGACGTCGACTGAGCAGGGCCCCGGCCCGTCAGCCGGTGGCGTCATCGTCGAGTCGCGTCCGGCCGAGCGGCGGAGGTTCCTCGGCCGCGGTCCAGCGGTCCACCAGGTCCACGACGGTGTCCGGGTCGTCGGTCCGGAGCGGGACGGACGCCGACGCCTGGCTCGCCGCGCCGCGGGTCACGTCGCCGTCCGCCTCCAGGACGAGGACGGGCACGCCGTGCAGCCGGACGAGGAGGCTGATCTCCCTCGACCCGTCCACGACGACCAGCGCGGGGTCGACGTCACGCAGCCAGCTCGACATCTCGGCCACCGGCTCCAGCTGGCCGTCGAGGGCGCCGGGCAGCTCGACCCACGGCCCCGGCCACCTCTCCGGGCGGGGCCACGGCGCCAGCCCCGTGACCAGGTCCCGAGCTCCCGCTGCCACCCGTCGTGCCAGGTCGAGCCTGGACGGGTCGCCGACGTAGTACCCGATCACGTCCCGGACAGGGCGCGGCCTCACCTCGGCGACCGCCTCAGGGGACGCGTGGCGGGACCGTCGAGCACCTCACCGTCCGGGCTGAAGCGCGATCCGTGCAGAGGGCAGTCCCAGGTCTTCTCGAGGTCGTTCCAGCGCAGCATCCCCCCGAGGTGGGTGCACACCCCGACGACGCGGCACTCGCCGTCCGGAGCGTCGTGATGCAGGGCCTCGCGCCCCTCGGAGGGGCGGGTCGCGCGGGCCCAGCCCGTCGCCATCTGCACCCCCACCTCCGCGTTCTGCTTGACGAGCCGTCCCGCCGCGCGCGGGCCGGTCGCGCGACGGCGTTCCGGCAGGTCCCAGGCGACGGGTGCGCCGAGGATGCGAGCCGAGAGGGAGCGTGCGGCGGCCACACCGTTCGTCATGCCCCACTTGGCGAAGCCCGTCGCCACGTAGGCGTCGGCGGGACGCGGCAGCCTGCCGACCGAGGGCACCCTGTCGTGGGTCGTGTAGTCCTGGGCCGACCACTCAGCGATCGGGGCTCCTTCGACGCCGAGGTGCTGCTCCGCCCAGCGGCGCAGGTCGCGCGCGCGGTCGCTGGTGGGTGCCTGGCGTCCGACGGGGTGCGACCCACCCCCGACCAGGACGAGGCGACCTCCGTCGGTCGTCGTGGCGTCACGCACCGAGCCGTACGGAGCCGGCGAGATCGCCATGGGCAGGTCGTCGCCCTGCCACCTCCACGCAGCGATGTAGGAACGCTCCGGGGTGAGACGCGCGAAGTGCAGCGCGCGGTCGACGATCGGGGCACCGGTGGCGAGGGTCACGGTGCGCGAGCGCACCTGGGTCCCGTCGTCGAGCGTCGCGCCCGCGGAGCTCCACGGCACGTGGACGACGCGTCGGCCGGTCGTGATGGTCCCGCCGTGGGAGCGGACCTGCTCGGCGAGGGCGAGCAGCAGGCTCTGCGGATCGACCTGGGCCTGGTCCGCGAGGACGGTGGCTCCTGGCGTCGGGAACGGCAGGTCGACGTCGTCGGTCCACCGCACCGGGAGTCCCAGCCGTGCCGCGACGTCGTGCTCCTCGCGGACGGTGGGCAGGTCGTCGGACGACGACGCGTACGTCACGCCGTCGCGGACGTCGCAGCGCACGTCGTGGTCGGCGCAGAACCGGCGCAGCCAGGCCTGTCCCTCGGTGTTCGCGACGACGTAGGACTCCATCACCTGACGGCCGTGCAGCTTCGCCATGCGACTCAGCGTGATGCCCTGCAGGAGGCTGACCTTGCCGGTCGTCCGTCCGGTCGTCGACTCGCCGATCGCGTGCGCCTCCACCACGGCCACCCGTCGTCCCGCGCGAGCGAGGAGCAGCGCCGTGGTGAGGCCGGTGATGCCGGCCCCCACGACGAGGTCGTCCACGCGATCGGTCGGCAACGGATCCGTCACGGTCTCGAGGGGATGGTCGGCGGGATGCCACAGCGACGCGGTCGTCATGGTGCGGGAGTTCCCCTGACCGGCGTCACGAAACAACCGCAGGCCACACCCGGGCCGCCTGCCGGCTCCCGCTCGAGACGGCGCATGACGAGCGCAGGGGTCGGGTACCCCTGACGCATGACCACGATCGACCTGGGCCGGCCGGAGTCCGGCGACGTCCTCGACCTCATCCTCGACGACCACCGCCGCTTCGAGGCACTCCTGCGCGACCTGCGCAGCAGTGCCGAGGACCGCGACGCCGTCCGACGGGCGTTCTCCGCGTTGCACGTGGCCCACGCCCTCGCCGAGGAGCAGCACGTGTACCCCCAGCTGCGCCGCCGTCGGGCGATCGACGCCGACGAGGCCGAGCACGGCGAGCACGAGCACGCGGAGGGCAACGAGGCGCTGCTGGCGGTCCTGGAGTGCGCCTCCACCGAGACGCAGAAGTTCGACGACGCGGTCGAGGAGCTGGCCCGCGTGGTCAACCACCACCTCACCGAGGAGGAGCTGACGATCCTCAACCCCGCCCGCGACGACGTGGGCGAGCAGGTGAGGCTCGAGCTCGGCGCGGCGTTCGCCGCCGAGCGCAACCGCCAGATCGACGCGGACTGCGGGACGATCGAGAACGTCCGGAGTCTCGTCGCCGAGGCACGCGAGGAAGGACTCATCGATGACGAATGACCCCCGAGACACCAGCCACGACGACCGCGAGCAGGGCTCGCCGGACGCCGACGAGCACGTCGACGACTCCCCGTCGACCGACGTCGACGAGACCAGCGAGCAGTCGTTCCCGACGAGCGACCCGCCGTCGACGTGGTCGAGCGCGGGCCAGGACGACACCTGACCCGATCCACGGGCGGCACGGCCGTGCCGCCCGCGCGTCACACGACAGGAAGAAGGTGCGCACGATGCCCGAGGAGAAGAACCGTTCGCTGAAGGACCCGGACCTGTACGAGGAGCTGCGCGACGACGGCGCGTCCAAGGAGAAGGCCGCCCGCATCTCCAACGCCGCGGCCAAGCAGGGCCGCGACGAGGTCGGGCGCAAGGGAGGAGAGCACGGGTCGTACGAGGACTGGACGGTGGACGACCTCAGGGGCCGGGCCAAGGAGCTCGGGCTGAGCGGCTACTCCGACCAGACCAAGGACGAGCTCATCTCCGCCCTGCGGAACCACTGAGCCCTCGATGGGAGGACACCGCGAGCCGCCGGCGGACGACGCCGACCTGGACGCCGCAGCGCCGGAGAGCGGCGACGCAGCAGGAGCCGAGAGCGGCGACGCCGCAGGACCCGAGAACATCGGTCCTGCGGCGGCCGCGCGGCGCTTCCCCCGGCGGAACACGTCCGTGCCCGACGACCCGGTCTCGCAGGGCCCCGACGACACCCCGAACACCGACGCCAGCCAGAGCACGGGAGGGCCGGTCGAGGGCGACGGATCCTGAGCGTTAGAGCTCCCGGCCACCGGGGTACTCGCGTCTCATGACCCACTCCCCCGCAGCCCGGTGCGGTCGACGATGAGGATCCCCGCTCCGCGCGGCGAGCTCAGCGCCGCCCTGCACGACTACCTGACCGACGCGGACGCCCGCTGGCTGGGCCTCCCGGCGGTGGGCGGAGCAGGTCCCGAGGACTCGGCGATCGCCCTGTGGACCCTGCACGAGCTGTCCTACCGCGGCTTCGACGACGTCCCCGACGACATGGAGTGGGACCCCACCCTCGTCGCGGTCCGGACCCGGCTCGAGGCCGCGCTCGAGCGATCGCTGCGCGAGAGCTTCGCGGCGTCGAGCGCCCAGACGCTCGCCCAGCTGCTCGAGGCCGACGCCGACGCGGTCGGCACCGCCGACTTCGTCCGACGCCGTGCGACCGCTGAGGACGTGCGCGACCTGCTGATCCAGAAGAGCGTCTACCACCTCAAGGAGTCGGACCCGCACTTCTGGGTCCTTCCGCGACTCGAACCCGCCCCGAAGGCCATGCTCACCGAGCTCCAGTACGACGAGCTGGGAGACGGCCGTCCCGAGCGCGTTCACGCCCAGCTCTTCGCCGACGCGCTCGCCGCCGCAGGGCTCGACCCGACCTACGGCGCCTACGTCGACGTCGCGACCACGGAGACGCTGGTGCTCAACAACGCGATCTCGATGCTGTGCCTCAACCGGCGCCTGCGTCACGCCGCGATGGGACACCTCGCCGCGTTCGAGGCCACCAGCTCCCTGCCGAGCGCCGACTGGGTGCGCGGGCTGCGACGCCTCGGCTTCGACGAGGCCGTCGTGCGGTACTACGACGAGCACGTCGAGGCCGACGCGGTGCACGAGCACCTCGCCCGGGCCATCTGCGACCAGATGATCGGGGACGACCCCGACCTGGAGCGCGAGGTCGGCTTCGGCGCCTTCGTGTGCCTCGAGCTCGAGCGGCGCTGCACGGAGGCGGCCGTCCCGTCCGAGGCCGCCGCGTGAGCCACGCCTCGGTTCCCGACTCGGAGGGGGGACCCCGCCTCGTGCGATCCGTCGACTTCGTCGTCGACACCGCGGGCACCACGACCCCGGCCCTGCGGCCGGTCGTGGCCCTGTGCCGGTGCGAGGCGAGCGCCCGGCTGCCGTGGTGCGACGGGACCCACAAGGTGCTGGCCCGTCGCACCAGCGGCTGACCTCGTTCAGGCCGAGGGGTCGAACAGGATCTTGACCGCGCCGTCGGCCTTGCGCTGGAAGATGTCGTAGGCGTGCGCCGCGTCCTCCAGCGGCAGGCGGTGCGTGGCGAAGTCCGCCAGTCCGAGCGGGTCGTCGGTCCGCTCCGCCAGGGGCACGAGGTCGTCGACCCAGCGACGCACGTTGGCCTGCCCCATCCGCAGGGTCAGCTGGCGGTCGAACATGGTCTGCAGCGACAGCGGGTCGTGGGTCCCTGCGTACACGCCGGAGATCGACACCGTGCCGCCGCGCCGCACGGCCGCGATCGCGAGGCGAAGAGCCGACAACCGGTCGACGCTGGCCGAGGTCATCGCCGCGCGAGCCGCGGCGTCGGGCAGCAGCCCGACGGCCTTCTGGACCAGCTCGGGACCCGGCGACCCGTGCGCCTCCATGCCCACGGCGTCCACGGCGGCGTCGGCACCGCGTCCCGACGTCAGGTCGGCGACCTTCTGATCCACGTCGCCGTGGGCGAGGTCGATCACGTCGGCGCCGCGGCCCGCCACGCGGGCCAGACGCTCCGGGACCCGGTCGATGCCGATCACCCGGACGCCTTCGTGCAGCGCGAGCCGAGCCGTCATGTCGCCGATGGGCCCGAGGCCGACCACCGCCAGGGTGTCCCCCTCGCCCACCCCGGAGTACCGCAGCGCCTGGTACGCCGTGGGCATCACGTCGGACAGGTAGACGTACTGCTCGTCCGGCAGGTCGCCGTCGATCCGGATCGCGCCGTACCCGGCGTGCGGCACCCGCAGGTACTGCGCCTGCCCACCCGGCACGCTGCCGTACAGCGAGCTGTAGCCGAACAGCGCGGCGCCCATGCCGGACGACCGGACCTGCGTGACCTCGCACTGCGTCTGGAGTCCCCGCTCGCACATGAAGCACGAGCCGCAGGAGATCTGGAACGGGATGACCACGCGGTCCCCCACCGCCACCGACGTGACGTCGGCGGACTTCTCCACCACGCGACCCATGGTCTCGTGGCCCAGCACGTCCCCCGGGGACATGAACGGCCCCAGCACCTCGTACAGGTGCAGGTCCGAACCGCACAGACCGGTCGTGGTGACCTCGACGACGATCTCGTCGTCACCTCGGACGGACGGGTCGGGGACGTCGACGACCTGCACGTCGCGCTTTCCCTGCCAGGTTGCTGCTCTCATGGTGTCCTCTCGTCGGGGCGACTCGCGGTCACGAGCCGCCGCTCCCGGGGTCGTCCCCCTGCTGCTCCTGCGGGTCCTGGCCGAACGGCAGACCTTCGTGGGCCGGCCGCTCGTGCGGGTCGCCCTGGTGGATCCCGCTGTCGGTCTCGTCGGCGCCGTCCGTGCCCGGACGGGCCGGGGGCCGCGACGCGTCGTCGCGGCCCCCGGTGCCGGTCACGGGCGCTCCACGTCCCCGCGCCAGGCGCCGGTCTCGTTGCCGCCGTGGCTCTCGATGAACTCCTTGAAGCGCGCCATGTCGCCCTTGACCCGACGGTCGATGACGCCGACCTTGTCCCCCACCGTCTCGACGAAGCCCTCGGGGTCGATGTCCATCTGGACCGTCACCCGGGTCTGGTGGTCGTCCAGTCGGTGGAAGGTGACGACGCCCGCGTGCTCGGGCCCGTCGTCCGACTTCCACGCGATGCGTTCGTCGGGGTGCTGCTCGGTGATGGTCGCGTCGAACTCGCGCGTGACCGGGCCCACCTTCGTGACCCAGTGGAGGTGGGTGTCGTCGATCTGGTCGACACGCTCGACGCCCTCCATGAACTGGGGGAAGCTCTCGAACTGGGTCCACTGGTTGTAGGCGGTCGTCACGTCGACGTCGACGTCGACGGACTCGGTGGTCGTGCTCATGTGTTCTCCTCTCGTCGGGCGGGTTGCGTACCCGACTGAGCAGGACTCACACGAGGGTCAGGCGAGCAGCACCAGCACCCCGTCGGGCTCGTGACTGCGAACCTCGCGGACGTGGAGCGGGCCGTCCTGGTCGTGAAGTCGTCGGGCCACCGACACCGCCTGCTCCGAGGTGCCGAGCTGCAGGATCGCGGCACCGCCGGGGACCAGCGACCGGGCCGCGAGGTCCAGGCACTCGAGGGCCACGGCCAGCCCGTCGTCACCGCCGTCGATCGCGAACCGCGGATCCGCGGGGAACCGATCCACCTCGGCGGTGCGCACCCAGGGCGGATCGGCCAGCAGGAGGGCGAACCGCTCGTGGCCGTGCGGCAGGTCCTCGACGCGTGCTCGGCGCACCTCGACCGAACCCGACCGACGCACGGCGTCGGCGTTGCGGCGGGCGAAGGAGCACGCGCGCTCCGACGCGTCCGCCAGCACGAGATCACGGTCGGAGCCGGCGACCGCGGCGAGGCCGATGTGGCCGACGCCGGCGCAGACCTCCAGCACCGGGCCCTCCGGCAGCATCGGGAGCAGCTCCGCGGCCCAGTGCGACTGGGCGAGCGTCCACGGTCGGGGGCGCAGGACGGTGTCGTCGAAGGCGATGTCCAAGCCGTCCAGGTCGATGAGCTGGGAGGGCTCGACCAGGGGTCCGTCGTCGAGGACCCCGTCCTCGAGAGCGCTCATGGGCGGGGGTCCGGGTCGCTGCGCATGCCTCGGCAGTACCCCGCTCCGCCCGCCCGACGCGCGTTTGGACGAACGGACGTCGGGGTACGTCCTGATCGAACCGACGAGAGGATCCCCGTGACGCTGCTGGAGTCGCAGGACATCGCGCACGCCGTGGTGTCCGCGGTCGAGGAGGCCGGAGGAACGGCCTTCCGCGACTGTCGCGGCGAGTGGCACCTGTGGATCCCGGACGACGCGGAGCTCACGCAGCCCCGGGTCGGCCGCTGAGACGAGAGGAGAACCCTGATGGGCATCGACGACAAGATCAGCAACGCCGGAGAGAAGGCCGCAGGCAAGGTCAAGGAGACCTCGGGCAAGGCGACCGGCGACGAGTCGCAGGAGACCGAGGGCAAGGTGGACCAGGCCAAGGCCGACCTCAAGGACGCGGGCGAGAAGGTGAAGGACGCGTTCAAGC
>JALRKU010000196.1 GCA_023254755.1 Aeromicrobium sp.
TCGCCGCAGCGGCGTCCGCCTTCGCGGGAGCGGCGTCCGCCTTCGCGGGAGCCGGCGACTCGCCGCGCGCCTGCTTGATGGCGTCGATCAGCGCGCCCTTGCGCATGCCCTGGACGTCGGTGATGCCGAGGCCGCTGGCGATCTCCTGCAGCTCGGCGAGGACCTTGCCGCCCAGTCCGCCGCTCGACTTCTTCGGGGCGGACTTCTTCTCGGCGGGGGCGGGCGTCCCGTCGGCCGCAGGCGCGGCGGACTCGGGCGTCGTGGTGGTGTCAGTCACGTGGATTCCTTCTGGATGTGGCCATGAGCCCTCGACCGGACAGATTCCGGTCGGACGATTCGTGCGGGGGCTCGCCCGTGAGTCGGGCAGATCTTCCATGGCTGGCCGGGGAGATGATCTCGACTCCGACCGCGATCACCATAGCACCGCACGGTCGCCCGGGCGTCGCCGCCGGTTCATCCGGCGTGCCGGGAACCGTCGGGTCAGAGGACGCGCACGCCCTCGGGGTCGACGTCGAGCTCGTGGACGGTCCAGCCGGCCGGCGCGGCGTCGGTGATGCCGCGCGCGAAGGCGAGCACGGTCGGTCCGGCGCCCGAGATGACCGTGGGCACGCCGTCGACGCGCAGCGAGCGGACCAGCTGGTACGACGCCGGCATCGCCTCGGCGCGGTACGCCTGGTGCAGGCGGTCCTCGGTGGCCGAGATGAGTCGGTGGGGTGCTCCGGTCAGGGCGGCGACGAGCAGCGCCGCACGCCCGGCGTTGGCCGCTGCGTCGGCGTGCAGGACGGTCTCGGGGAGCAGGCCCCGCGCCCGCTCGGTCGACACCGGCTCGGGCGGGACGAACACGGTGATCGGCACGTCGGTGTCGAGACGCTCGACCGCAGCCGCCGCTCCCTCGATCCAGGCGATCGTGAAGCCACCGAGCTGCGCGGCCGCCACGTTGTCCGGGTGACCCTCGAGGTCGGCGGCCAGCTGGTAGGCGGCGAGATCGTCGAACCGCTCGTCGGAGCCCTCGACGAGCGCACGGGCGGCCGCGATGCCCCCGACGATCGCGGCCGACGACGACCCGAGGCCCCGGGCGTGCGGGATGCGGTTCAGGCACGACAGCCGCAGGCCGGCGGGCCGCTCCGCGAGCAGCTCGAACGCTGCCTCCATGGCCCGGACGACGAGGTGCTCGGCGTTCAGCGGCACGTCGCCCGCGCCCTCGCCGACCACCTCGATCTCCAGACCCTCGTCGATGGCCTCGACCGTCAGCTCGTCGTGCAGCGAGAGCGCCAGACCGAAGGCGTCGAAGCCCGGCCCGAGGTTCGCGCTCGACGCCGGGACGCGGATCGTGACCGGACCCCGCCGGATGGACATCAGACGAGACCGGCGGCCGCCGCAGCGGCGTGGACGTCGGCGTCGACGACCGAGTCGACGATCGACTCGAACGTGCTCAGCGCCGTCTCGGTGTCCTTCAGCCCGTGACCCGTGACGGTGACCGTGATGCGCAGCCCGGGCTCGACCTCGCCGGCCTGCGCAGCGGCCACGAGACCCGCGACGCCGGCAGCCGACGCGGGCTCGACGAACGTGCCCTCACGCGAGGCGATCTCGCGCTGGGCGGCCAGGATCTGCTCGTCGGTGACGGCCGAGATGCGTCCGCCCGACTCGTCGCGGGCCGCCTCGGCGAGCGTCCACGAGGCCGGGTTGCCGATCCGGATGGCGGTGGCGACGGTGTCGGGCTCGCGGACGATCTCGCGGCGCACGATCGGCGCGGCGCCCTCGGCGTGGAAGCCCCACATCTGCGGCGTGGACTCGGCCGGACCCGTGCGTGCGTACTCGACGAAGCCCTTCCAGTAAGCGCTGATGTTGCCGGCGTTGCCGACCGGGAGGAC
>JALRKU010000410.1 GCA_023254755.1 Aeromicrobium sp.
GTTGACCTCCTGGGCCTGCAGCGCCGGCACGGCCTTGGCCATCGCCAGGTAGGTCGTGCCGGTGCCGGCCGGCCCGATGCCGAACACGATCGTGTGCTTGTCGATGGCGTCGACGTAGCGCTTCTGGTTGAGCGTCTTGGGCCGGATGGTGCGGCCGCGGTTGGAGAGGATGTCGAGGCTCAGCACCTCGGCCGGGTGCTCCTCGGTCTCGGCACGGAGCATCGCGATGCTGCGCTCGACCGTCTCGGTGGTGAGGTGCTGGCCGGTGCGCACGATCGTGACGAGCTCGTCGAGGAGGCGCTCGATGAGTGCGGCCTCGGAGGGCTCGCCCGTGACGGTGATGGCGTTGCCGCGCACGTGGATGCGCGCGTCGAAGGCGGTCTCGATGAGGCGCAGGAACTCGTCGGCAGGCCCGAGCAGCGAGACGGCCGGGACGCTCGACGGGATCGTGAACGAGTGCGCGGGGACGGGCGGCGTGGTGGTGGTGTCGTCGGTCATGTGCCATCCATCGTACGCACCGGTGCCGACCGACGACAGCCGTCGACCGACGGTCAGCCCGGAGGCCAGGTGAGAGATCGACCCGACAGCACGTGGCCGTGGCAGTGGAAGACGGTCTGGAACGCGTCGGCACCGGTGTTGAACACCAGCCGGAACGAGCCCGTGCCCTCGTCCCGCGCCACCCTCTCGGCCTCGACCAGCAGCGCCACGGCGGCCTCGGGCTCGGCTGCCGCGAGGCTGCCGATGTCGGGCTGGTGCACCTTGGGGATCACCAGCACGTGGGTCGGCGCCTGGGGGTTGATGTCGCGGAACGCCACCGTGTGCTCGGTCTCGCCGACCTTGTCGGCCGGGATCTCGCCGGCGACGATCTTGCAGAACAGGCAGTCGGGATCGCTCATGGGTCCTGTCTACCGCAGCAGGTCAGCGGAAGGCGTCCTTGACCTTGCCGAAGAACGACTTGTGCTGCGCGTCGAGCACGGCCTGCGGGTGCTCCTCGCCGCGCAGTGCCGCGAGGCGCTCGAGCAGCTGCTGCTGCTCGGCGTCGAGCCGACTCGGGGTCTCCACGACCACCTGCACCTTGAGGTCGCCGCGCCCGTTGCCGCGCAGCCGCGGGACGCCCTGGCCGCGAAGGGTCAGCACCTCGCCGGACTGGGTGCCGGGGGCGACGTCGATCTGGACCGAGGCCGTGACGTCGTCGCCGGGCTCCTCGCGCTCGGCCTCGAGCGTCGGCAGGTCGAGGTGCGCACCGAGGGCCGCCGCCGTCATGGGCACCGTGACCTGGCAGTGCAGCTGGTCGCCCTTGCGGCTGAAGACCGGGTGCGGCGCGACGTTGACCTCCAGGTAGAGGTCTCCCGCCGGTCCGCCGCCGGGCCCGACCTCGCCCTCGCCGGAGAGCTGGATGCGCGTGCCCTGGTCGACGCCGGCCGGGATGGCCACGGTGATCGTGCGGCGCGAGCGGACACGCCCCTCGCCCGCGCACTCGTGGCACGGCTCGGGGATCGTCGTGCCGAAGCCCTGGCACGCGGGGCAGGGCCGGACGGTGCGGATGTCGCCGAGCAGCGAGCGCTGGACCTGCTGCACGTCGCCGCGGCCGTGGCACGTGCGGCAGGTGACGGGCTCGACGCCCTCGGCGGCGCCGCTGCCGGAGCACGTGGTGCAGACGACGGCCGTGTCGACCTTGATCTCCTGCTCGATGCCGAAGACCGCCTCGGCCAGGGTGACGTTGATGCGCAGCAGCGCGTCCTGCCCGCGCTGGACGCGAGGACGCGGCCCACGCCCGCCGCCGAAGCCTGCTCCCTGGGCGTTGCCACCGAAGAAGGCGTCCATGATGTCGTCGAAGCTGAAGCCCTGGCCGCCACCGCCGCCCTGCGCCCCACGGAGCGGATCCCCGCCGCGGTCGAACGTGGCCCGCTTCTGCGGGTCGGACAGCACCTCGTACGCGACCGTGACCTCCTTGAACCGGTCGGCCGCGTCGGGCGCGTCGTTGACGTCGGGGTGCAGCTCGCGCGCCTTGCGCCGGTAGGCCTTCTTGATCTCGTCGGGCGCCGCGTCACGCGCGACGCCGAGCACGGCGTAGTAGTCGTCAGCCATCAGTGGTCGAGGCTCCAGGTGTCGGTGAGGGTGCGGCCGATGTAGCGGGACACGGCCGCGACGGCGGAGATGGTCGAGGGATAGTCGATGCGGGTGGGTCCGACCGTGCCCAGGGTCGCGAGCGCCTGCTCGGCCGAGCCGTAGCCGGTCGCGACGACGGCCGTGGACGAGAGCGCCTCGTGGCCGGTCTCGTGACCGATGCGGACCGACACGCCGGTCGTGGCCTCACCGAGCAGCTTCAGGAGCACGACCTGCTCCTCGAGCGCCTCGAGGACCGGGCGGATCGCGGAGTCGAAGTCGGCGCCGAACCGGGCCAGGTTGGCGGTGCCGCCGACTGCGAGGCGCTCGTCGGACCGCTCGTTGGAGAACGTCTGGGTGAGCGCCGTGACGATGGAGGTGACGATCGGCCGGTCGTTGACGCCGAACGACTCGATCATGTCGGCGAGGGTGAGCGACGCCTCGGGCAGCCGGCGGCCGAGCGTGGCACCGATGACCCGGGCGCGCAGGTCGGACAGCAGCTGGTCGTCGGGCTCCTCGGCGACCTCGACGATGCGCTGCTCGACGCGACCGCTGCTGGTGATGACGACCAGCAGCATGCGACCCGCGCCCAGCGACACGACCTCGACGTGGCGCACCGTGGACGGTCATGACGCGGATTTCGTCGGCATCGCCATCGAACTGGCGTTTGAT
>JALRKU010000433.1 GCA_023254755.1 Aeromicrobium sp.
TCGCCGATCCGTCACGCAACGTCGTCGCGCAGCTGCACGACGCGCACCTCGCGGACGAGCACGCCGACATCGAGTCGGCGCTGGCCGCGTCGCACACGACGGTGTCGGGGACCTGGCGGACGTCGCGGGTCTCCCACGCGCAGCTCGAGACGCACGGCGGTCGTGGCTGGCTCGACGAGGACGGCACGCTCGTCGTGCGCACGAGCACCCAGGTGCCGTTCCTCGTGCGTGCCGAGCTGGCGCGCGTGCTGGACCTGCCCGTCGACCGGGTCCGCGTCGTCGCGGCCCGCGTCGGCGGCGGGTTCGGCGGCAAGCAGGAGATGCTGGTCGAGGACCTGATCGGCCTGGCGGTGCTGCGGACGGGCCGACCGGTGCAGTACGAGCTGACCCGCGAGGACCAGTTCACGATCGTGCCGTGCCGCCACCCGATGCGGGTCGGCGTGACGCTCGGTGCCGAGGCCGACGGGACGCTGACCGCGATGAAGGTCGACGTGCTGACCGACACCGGCGCCTACGGCAACCACGCGGTGGGCGTGATGTTCCACGGCTGCCACGAGTCGGTCGCGCAGTACCGCTGCCCGAACAAGCGAGTCGACGCCGAGGCGGTCTACACCAACCACCTGCCGTCGGGGGCGTTCCGCGGGTACGGGCTCGGCCAGGTGATGTTCGGCATCGAGTCGGCGATGGACGAGCTGGCGGTGGCGCTGGGGATCGACCCGGTCGAGCTGCGCCGACGCAACGCGGTGGTGCCGGGGGACCCGTTCGTGGTCACGGCGATCGAGGAGGACGACCTCGACTTCGGCTCGTACGGCCTGGACCAGTGCCTCGACCTGGTCGACGACGCGCTGTCGTCGGGCCGGGGCCTTCCCGCGCCGGACGGCTGGCCGACGGGTCGCGGCGTCGCGATGGCGATGATCGCGACGATTCCGCCGCGTGGTCACCACGCCAACGTCTCGGTCGCGGTCGACGCCGACGGCACGTACACCGTGTCGGTCGGCACGGCCGAGTTCGGCAACGGCACGACGACCGTCCACGTCCAGCTGGTCGCGAGCGAGCTGGGCACGACGCCGGAGCGGGTGCGGGTGCGGCAGAGCGACACCGCGGTGTCGGGCTACGACACCGGTGCGTACGGATCGGCCGGGTCCGTCGTGGCGGGCAAGGCCGTGCTGACCGCGGCCGAGCGGCTGCACGCCGAGCTGCTGGTGCTCGCGGCCCGATCGGCCGGCGTCGCGACCGAGCACTGCACCCTGCTCGCCGACGGGGTGGGTCTGCCCGACGGCTCGCTGCGACGGTTCGCCGACCTGGTCCCCGGCGGGTTGTCGGCCGAGGGGAACCACGACGGCACGCCGCGGTCGGTGGCCTTCAACGTGCACGGGTTCCGCGTCGCGGTCGACCCGGAGTCGGGCGAGGTGCGGATCCTGCAGTCGGTGCAGGCCGCCGACGCCGGCGTCGTCATCAACCCCGAGCAGCTGCGCGGTCAGGTCGAGGGCGGTGTCGCCCAGGCGATCGGGTCGGCCCTGCAGGAGGAGGTCGTGGTGCGCGACGGCGAGGTGGTGACGCGCACGTTCCGCTCGTACCGGGTGCCGCAGATGGCCGACGTCCCGACGACCGAGGTGCTCTTCGCGGACACGGTCGACGCCCTGGGCCCGCGGGGTGCCAAGTCGATGAGCGAGGCCCCGTACAACCCGGTCGCCCCGGCGCTGGCCAACGCGATCACCGACGCTCTCGGCGCCCGCCCCCGCACCCTGCCCATGAGCCGCGACCGCCTCTGGCGCCTCGCCACCACCGGCTCCGACACCCCGGAGCCCGGGCCGGGGCGGTGAGCTGGCGACCTTTCCCAGATGCGCGGTACCTGGGCGTCGGATCAGGCACTCCGACAGGTCGCTCAGTCACCGCGCTGACGCCGAAGGCGTCGCTGCGACACCGCCCCTTCTCGGACAGGTCGCCACGTCACCGCCCGGGACCGGGATCAGCGGCGGTGGAGGGGGCCGCGGAGCTGGGAGAGCGGGCG
>JALRKU010000264.1 GCA_023254755.1 Aeromicrobium sp.
CGTGGTGCCGATCTGGGCGCCGAGCTTGGCGTCGGCGAAGTCCGCGAGGCTCTTCGCGTCGGCGAAGTCGGAGTCCTTCAGCGTGATGACGGCCTGCGCGGCCTCGTAGTACGGCGTGCTGAAGTCGACGGCCTTCTCGCGCTCGGGCGTGATCGAGATCTGGTTGATGTCGAAGTCGAACGACTTCTCACCCGGCTGGTAGGAGGTGTTGAACGGCACCTTGGTCCAGGTGACCTGGTCCGCCGAGAAGCCCAGCTGCTCGGCCACGGCGTAGGCGACCGCGCTCTCGAAGCCCTTGCCGTTGGTGGGGTCGTTGTCGACGAACCACGGCTCGTACGCGGGGTCGTCGGTCGCGATGGTCAGCGTGCCCTTCTCGACCAGGGCGAGGTCGGCGACGTCGCAGGACGACGGCGTGGCCGACGCCTCGGTGTCGTCGTCGCCGGAGTCGGACGGCGCGCAGGCCGTCGCGAGGGTGAGCAGGGCGGCGGCGGACGCCAGGGCGAGATGGGGGCGGGGGATCCTCATGGGCGACATCGTAGGGCCTGCCGACCAGCGGAATCGCTGCTGTCCGAGGGCCGATCAGGTGCGGCGACGCCGGCCCGGCTGCATGCGCAGCGCGTTGCGGCGGCGTCGGCAGTACTCGATGCCGATGAGCCCCAGGCCGAACCCGGCGAGGGAGGTCCACAGCCACCACGTGCGGCCCTGCGACTCCAGGGTGCCGAGGAACGGCAGCAGGGCGACGGTGACGACGGCCCACACGACGGTGCCGACGGTCATGGTGCGGACGCCGTCGACGTCCATCGGCTCGACCTCGGCGACCCGGTGGGTGCGCTTGCCGATCTCGAGCTCGGTGATCTCGGGGCGCCCGAGCTCGTGGCGGCGGGCGGCGCGATCGATGCGGGCCATCTCGCGATGACCCAGCTTGCGCTCGATCGTGTCGGGCCCGTCACCCTCGCGGATGATCCACTGCTCGTCGCTCACCCCGCCAGGGTAGTGCCCCCGACCTCGCCGCCGGGTGGCATCCTGGCCCGGACATGAACCCGCGCCATCGCCGTCTCCTCATCCCGGGCCTGCTCGTGGCGCTCGTGGTGGTCGTCGTGGTCTCCTCGATCGCGCACCGCGCCGAAGGGGCCGAGAAGGTCGATCCGCCGGCGAGGGCGGTCAGCACGATCGACGACCCGCGTCTGGGCGAGGCGAGCGGCATGGCCGTCAGTCGCGCGCACGACGACCTGGTGTACGTCGTCAACGACTCCGGCAACGCTCCGGAGGTCTTCGCGGTCCGCGTGTCGACGGGCGACGTGGTCGGCGTGACGACGGTGCAGGGCGTCACCTGGCGGGACACCGAGGCGATGGCGATCGCCGCCGACGGCACCCTGTGGGTCGCCGACACCGGCGACAACCTGCGTCGACGCGACGACGTCGCGCTCTACGCCCTCCACGAGCCCGGCCCCGGCGACCACGTCGTCTCCGCGACGCGCTACCCGGTCTCGTTCCCCGACGGCCCCGAGGACGTCGAGGCGCTGCTGCTCGACCCGCGCGACGAGCGCTTCACCCTGGTCAGCAAGGGCCTGGTCGCCGGGGAGTTCTACCGGCTCCCGACCACGCTCGAGGCGTCGACGCCCAACCGTGCCGAACGCGTCGACGGGCGTGCACCGGGTGTCGTGACCGACGGGGCGTTCACCGCCGACGGCAAGCACGTGCTCCTGCGCACCTACGGCACCGTCCAGGAGTACTCCAGCGGCGACCTGGCGTCCGAGCGGGTCCTCGCCGTGCCTGCGCAGCAGCAGGGGGAGACCCTGGCGATCGAGCGCGGCGACCGCAGCTTCCTCATCGGCTCCGAGGGCAGCCCGTCCCCGCTGGTCCGGGTCGCGGTGCCCCCCGCCACGACCCCGTCCGCGAGCCCGTCCACCGCCGCGACCCCCTCGCCCGCCTCCGCGGACGACCCGACCGAGGGCGCGACGGACCGCACCGCGTGGTGGGTGGGCGGCGCGATCGCGGCGGCCGTCGCGTCGGCGCTGCTCGTCGCGGGTCTGCGACGGCGCTGATCCCGCGGCCTCCCGACCCGGCGGATACCGTGAGCGCATGCTGATCGCTCTGGGAGACAAGAAGCCGCAGGTCGCCGACTCCGCGTGGGTCGCGCCGACCGCGACCCTGGCCGGGTCCGTCGTCGTCGAGGACGGAGCGAGCGTCTGGTTCGGGGCCGTGCTCCGCGCCGACAACGAGCCGATCGTGATCGGCAGGGACTCGAACGTCCAGGACAACGCGGCCTTCCACGTCGACGGCGGCTGCCCGCTCACCCTCGGTGAGGGGGTCTCGGTCGGCCACGGCGCGATCGTGCACGGTGCGACGGTCGGCGACCACGTGCTGATCGGCATGGGCGCGATCGTCATGAACCGGGCGGTCATCGGCGACGAGTGCCTGATCGCGGCCGGCGCGCTGGTCACCGAGGGCATGCAGATCCCGCCGCGCTCGCTCGTCGCGGGCGTCCCGGCCAAGGTGCGTCGAGAGCTCAGCGACGACGAGGTCGCGGGACTCCACCTCAACGCCGAGGTGTACACCCACCACCGCGAGCTGTACCGCGACGGCGAGGTCGTCGGCTAGGTCGAACGGCGAGCGCGCCGCCGCTCGACGATCCGGGCGCGGCCGGTCGACACGCGGGACCAGACGGTCTGCTGGATCAGCAAGGTGATCCAGCCCGCGACCGTCATCGCCACGAGGTTGACGCCCAGCTGCAGCGTGCTGCCCCACACCTCGGACCAGACGCCGAACGTGAGGCCGAGGGCGACGTTGGCGGCCGCAGGCACCGTCGTCACGGAGATGAAGACGCCGGAGAGGCCGCCGACCCGAGACGACGTCAGCGCGAGCACGCCGGCTGCTGCGGCGATGAGGGCGACGACGAGTGACCACCTGTCGGGGGTGTAGACGAATCCGGTCTGTGGGCGGTCCGCCGTCACGTCGGCCCGGGTGATCCAGCCCAGCGCACCCCCGGCCGCGGCGGCCACCACGGTCACGGTGATCCCCACCGCGAAGCCGCCGACGAGGGTGGCGAGAGCGCGGCCGAACAGGCCGACGCGCCGTCGCACGAGGGCCACGCCGAGGGCCGCGACGGCGCCGAACTCCGGGCCGATCACCATGGCGCCGATGACGAGGATCTGCGAGTCGAGCACGATGGCGACCCCGGCGAGCAGGGTGGCCAGCGTGGTGAGCGTCAGGTAGGTCCAGTTCGGCTCGCTGTCCTCGTAGGCCCGCTGCGTCACGTCGGCCCACACGACCGAGTCCGCGCTGCTCCCGGGCGCCAGTCGCTCCGCGGCGAGCCCGGCGGCGGAGGCCCAGGTGTGGACGGGCTCGAGATGGAGCGTGCCCCGCTCGGCGACACCGAGCGCCATCAGGCGGTCGACCAGTCCGTTGGCGGCCTCCCGCGCGACCGCCGCATTGACGACGTCCCCGGGCGGCTCGATCGAGGCGCCGCGCAGCACCGACAGCTCGCTGACGGCAGGCTCGGACTGCAGGATCGAGACGACCTCGCTCGCCAGCTCGTGATCGACGGCGACGTGCAGGCGCAGCATGCCCTCAGTGTGCCGTCAGAGCCGCTCGACGACGTGGTCGATGCAGGCGGTGAGGGCGGAGACGTCGTCGGGATCGATGGCAGGGAACATCGCGATGCGCAGCTGGTTGCGACCCAGGCCGCGGTAGCTGTCGACGTCGACGACGCCGTTCTCGCGCAGCGCCGCGGTGACTGCCGCCTGGTCGACGCCGTCGAGATCGATCGTGCCGACGACCAGCGACCGCTCGGCGGGTGCCGTGACGAACGGCGAGGCGTACGAGGCCTGCTCGGCCCAGCCGTACAGCCGTGACGACGACTCCGCGGTGCGGGAGACGGCCCAGTCGAGTCCGCCCTGCTCGTTGATCCAGCGGATCTGGTGGTCCATCAGGAACAGCGTCGCCAGCGCGGGCGTGTTGTACGTCTGGTCCTTGCGCGAGTTGTCGATCGCCGTGGTCAGGTCGAGGAAGCCCGGGACGTGACGCCCCGAGGCCTTGATCCGCTCGGCCCGCGCGATCGCGGCGGGCGACATGAGCGCGACCCACAGGCCGCCGTCGGACGCGAAGCCCTTCTGGGGCGCGAAGTAGTAGACGTCGGTCTGCGACACGTCGACCGGCAGGCCACCCGCCCCCGACGTGGCGTCGACGAGCACCAGGGCGTCGTCGTCGGCGTCGTCGACCCGCTCGACCGGCACCATGACGCCGGTCGACGTCTCGTTGTGCGCCCAGGCGTAGACGTCGACGCCCGGCTCGCCGTGCGGCAGCGGGTGCGTCGACGGGTCGGACTCGAGCACCTGCGGGTCGTCGAGGAACGGGGCCGCCGCGACGGCCGTCGCGAACTTGCGGGTGAACTCGCCGTGCACGAGGTGCTGCGACCGGCGCTCGACCAGTCCGAACGTGGCGGCGTCGAAGAAGGCGTGCGACCCGCCGAGCCCCAGCACGACCTCGTAGCCGTCGGGGAGGGCGAACAGGTCGCCGAGACCCTCGCGGATCGACCCGACCAGCTGCCTGACCGGCGCCTGGCGGTGCGACGTGCCCAGCAGCGACCCGCCCGTGGCGGCGAGCGCCTCGAGCGCCTCGGTGCGCACCTTCGACGGACCCGAGCCGAAACGACCGTCGGCCGGCAGGAGGTGGCGGGGGATCTTCACCCCGCCATTGTCTCAGCCGGTTGCCGCGCCGAACCGCCCGGACCACCGGCCGATCGCGTCGACGACGGCCTGCGGCGCCGAGACGACCGTGAAGGGCGCCTCGAGCCGGCCCAGGGCGAACAGCGTCCAGTCGGGGCTGTGGGCCGCGACCTCGAGACGGACGGACCGGTCGTCGGCCGAGACGATCTCGGCCCAGGGCCCGATCAACGCCTCGACGTGCTCGCGCGACGCCTCGACGTCGACGACCGCCGAGACCTCGCGGTCGCGGCGCGACAGACCGGCCCGCACGTAGGCCGCGGCGTCGTCACCGGGGATCGGGCGCTCGCGGAACCGGGCGCCCGTCGCCGTCGGGTCGCTCATCCGGTCCAGACGGAACGAGCGCCAGTCGTGCCGCTCGAGGTCGTGGGCCAGCAGGTACCACCGCCGACCGACCGTGACGAGGCGGTGCGGCTCGACGTGGCGGTCGACCGACGTGCCGGCCGCCTGACCGCCCCGTGCGGTGTAGGTGAAGCGCAGCCGCTCGTGGTCGCGTGCCGCCAGCGCGACCGTGCCGAGCACGCCGGAGTCGACCTCGGGCGTGCCCGCGAACGACGCGCCGTCGGTCGTGGCCCGCACCGCCTCGGCGCGGTGCCGCAGCCGGCGGGGGAGGACCTGGACGACCTTCGACAGCACGGCGAGCGTCGCGTCGGCCGTGGCGCCGGTGACGCCTCCTGCCTGTGTCGTGAGCGCCGAGACCAGGGCGATCGCCTCGTCCTCGTCGATCGTCAGCGGTGGCAGCGACGCGCCCTGACCCAGCTGGTAGCCGCCGTGGGCTCCCCGCGTCGCGGTGACGGGGTAGCCGAGGTCGCGCAGGCGCTCGACGTCGCGGCGCAGGGTGCGCTCGGACACCTCGAGTCGTCCGGCGAGCTCGTCGCCGGCCCAGAAGCGGTGGGTCTGCAGCAGCGACAGCAGCTGCAGCGTGCGGGCACTG
>JALRKU010000127.1 GCA_023254755.1 Aeromicrobium sp.
GATTCCACCGATACACGGTGCCGTTATGCAGCTTCAACTCGGCCAGCGACGGGATGCCACCGGCTTCGAGTACCTCGAGCGGGTCCTCGTCGTCGACGATCGGCAGCAGCGCCGGGAAGTACCGCACGTTCTCCTCGAACAGGTCGAAGACCGACGTGATCCAGCGGTCGCCGAACCACACCCGCGGACGCACTCCCTGGGCCTTCAGCTCCTCGCTGCGGGTGTCGGTGGCCTGCTCGAACAGCGCGATGCGGGTCTCGTGCCACAGCTGGCGGCCCAGCAGGAACGGCGAGTTGGCGCCGACCGCGACCTGGACGCCGGCGATGGCCTGCGCCGCGTTCCACGACGCCGCGAACACGTCGGGCTCGACCTGCAGGTGCAGCTGGGTGGACGTGCAGGCCGCCTCGGGCATGATCGTGTCGGCCGTCGTCGCGAGCCGGTCGACGCCGTCGATGACGATCTCGATGTCCTCGCCGCGCGCTGCCATGATCTGGTCGGACAGCAGCTGGTACCTCGGGTTCGGCGAGATGGTGTCCTGCGCGAGGTGCTCGGGCCGCAGCGTCGGCAGGATGCCGATCATCATCAGTCGCGCACCGACGCCGGCCGCCTTGTCCTGCGCGGCGTTGAGGTCGTCGCGCAACGCCTGCTGCAGGCGCGCGAGCCCGGTGCCGTCGATCCGCGACGGCGGCACGTTGACCTCGATGTTGAACAGGCCGAGCTCGGTCTGGAAGTCCTCGTCGGCGATGGCCTCGAGCGCCTCGGCGTTGCGCAGCGCGGGCTCGCCGCTCTCGTCCACCAGGTTGAACTCGATCTCGATGCCCACGTGGGCGTGCTCGACCGAGAAGTCGCGCTCGCCGAGCATGCGCGCGAAGACGTCGAGGCAGCGGCGGACCTTGGCGCGGTACCTGGTGCGATCCTCGCGACTGAACTCGCGCGCGTCGACGTCCTGTCCCATGGCGGACAGCCTAGGGCGGAGCCGGGCCCTCCCGCCCGGCGTCACCCGACGTCGGTGAGCGACGCGTCTCCCGGCCGCGGTGGCCGGACGCCGCGGTCGAGCACGTCCAGCAGCGCCAGCGCGAGGGTCGAGCGGGGGTCGGCACCGAGGGCGCGGTCGACCGCGACGCGGGCCTGGGCGCCGTCGCCCGTGAGCCAGGCGGCGTAGGCCGCGAGGCACAGCACGGCCGGCTCGAACGGCGGGACCGCGGCACGGGCCGCATGGGCCAGCGCAGGGAGCCAGCGACGAGCGGTGTCGGGGGTGACGAGCGCACCGATCGCGGTGCGCACCTCGACCGCGTGCGCCCAGACGACGAGGCGCGCGGTGTCGACGTCGTCGAGCGGGACGCCCGCCTCGACCTTGCCGACGACGCCACGCAGCTCGCCGAGGCCGACCGGGCCGAGCGGCCCGGACGACGACCGCATGCGGTCGAGCACGCCGGGCAGGACCGCGGAGACCGCCTCCGCCGCTCGCTCCGCCTGGTCGCCCCGTGCCGCGGCGTACCTCCGGACCAGCGCCTCCCGGTCGGGCAGGATCTCCTGTCCCTCGACGATCGCGTGGACGTCCTCTCGGGTCTCGTCGATGTGGATTGCGAGTGCCTCAGCGGCGGCCTCGCCGTCACGATCGCCAACGGCGGCGCAGATCGCCAGATGCTCCGCACGCGTCGCCTCGAGGGTCTCGACGTACGGGATCCGGTCGGTGAGGATGAAGAGCTCCGCGCGCGTCTCGCGCACG
>JALRKU010000137.1 GCA_023254755.1 Aeromicrobium sp.
AGGAGGACGAGGGCAGCTGGTTCTGGTTCGAGGGCAACTTCGCCTCGTACGAGGCCAACAAGATCGAGCGCCTCGGCGCCGAGGCGGCCCGCCCCCACCGCGTCACGCACCGCCGCCTCACCCGCGACTGACCCTCGGGCCGCGGGCTCACCTCACTGGGCACGTCTCGACTGGGCACGTCTCGGGGCCGGGCCGTCGAAGCCACGGCGTCGAAGCGCCGGTGTCGGTGGAGCTGCGCGCCCGTCGGGGCCGCGCGGTGAGCACCGACGACGCGTGGGACGAAGGCGCCGACTGCGGCGAGGGGTGCAGCGGGGTCAGTCGCAGGTGTTGTTGACGTCGAGGTCGTCGACGACGCGCTGCATGATGCGGCCGAGCACCTCGAACTCCTCGGGAGTGGCGTTCTCGACGAGGTAGGCGTGGACGCCGCGCACGTGGGTGTGGGCGGCCTGCTCGAGTGCCGCGAAGCCCTTGTCGGTCAGGATGGCCGAGACGCCACGGCCGTCGGTCGAGCACTGGCCCCGCCGGACGAGGCCGTCCTTCTCGAGCCGCGAGATCGTGTGGGTGACGCGACTGCGCGAGTGCGCCAGGGCCGCCGCCAGCTCGGCCATCCGGATGGCGCGGTCGGGGGACTCGGAGAGACGCACGAGAACCTCGTACTCGGCCATCGACAGGTCGTGCGCCGAGCGCAGGTCGCGATCGAGCCGATCCATCAGCAGCGTCGTGCCACCCAGGAACGCTCGCCAGACGGCCTGCTGGGGAGCCGTCAGCCACGGGGTGTCGGTCGTGGTCTCCATGTGACACATCCTACTCAAGAATCGGCCTTGTTGAAGGTTGAACTACCTGCTAGTGTCCCAGTGTAGTTGAAGCATCAACAAACTTCAGGAGACACCATGACCACCGCCACCGCGATCACCGCCGGCACCTGGACCATCGATCCGACGCACACCGAGATCGGCTTCTCGGTCCGCCACATCATGAGCAAGGTGCGCGGCAAGTTCGAGTCGTTCGAGTCGACCCTCACCACCGCCGACGACGTGTCGGCCTCGGCCGTGACCGTCGACGTCGAGCTCAGCTCGATCAACACCGGCACCGCCGACCGTGACAACCACCTGCGCTCGGCCGACTTCTTCAACGTCGAGTCGCACCCGAAGATGTCGTTCACCAGCACCGGCGTCACCGTCAAGGGCGACAACGAGCTCGTCGTCTCCGGCGACCTGACCATCAAGGACGTCACCAAGCCGTTCGAGCTCGCGGTCGAGCTGCTGGGCGAGGGCGGCGACCCCTGGGGCGGCACCCGTCTGGGCGTCGAGGCCACCGGCGAGATCAGCCGCAAAAAGTTCGGCATCGACTTCAACATCCCGCTCGACGGCGACAAGGTCATGATCGGCGACAAGATCACGATCACGATCAACGCCGAGTACGTGCTGCAGGCCTGACGCCGGCCGGCAGCCGGCGGACCGTGGTCCGCCTCCTGACAGGAGCCTGATCCGCTGACGCGGGTCAGGCTCTTGTCATCTTCACGGCCAGCTCGGCGTGCAGGTCCGCGAGACGCTCGCCGCTCTGCGAACCGCCGGGCTCGAACCAGCGGACCAGGTCGATGCCCAGCGACAGCACGGCGAAGGCCGTGCCGGGGACGTCGTCGATCGCGAACGCGCCCCGCTCCACCCCGTCGGTCAGCGCGTCGCGCATCGTCTGCTCGATGCGCCGGCGGAGCACGGCCACCTCGGCGCGGTGCTCCGGCGAGAGTGCGTGGTACTCGTACTGCACGATCCGGCCGACCCGGCTGTTATCGGCGTGCCAGCGGCTGAAGGACCGCACCATGGCGCGAAGGCGCTCGACGGGTTCGTCGGACGAGGCCGCCGCTCCCTCGATGATCTCCAGCGCGTGACGGTGGCCGTCGAGGCTCACCGTGTAGAGCAGGCTCTCCTTGGAGTCGTGGTGCACGTACACCGCCGCCGGACTCATGCCCGCCCGCGACGCGATGTCGCGCGTCGTCGTCGCGGCGAAGCCCTTCTCGGCGAACGCCTCGACGGCAGCGGCCAGCAGGCGCTCACGCGCCGTGACGACCGTCATGGACCACCTCCGTTGACAGCATGGCGGAGCGACTGCATGCTAAGCAAGCGCTTAGCGCAGTTCACCGTATCGGATCCTGTCTGGAAGAGTCACCCTCATGCGACGCTCCATCTTCGGCGACGACCACGAGTCGTTCCGCAGCTCTTGCCGCGCCTTCCTCGACAAGAACGTCGCCCCCCACATCGAGACGTACATCGCCGAGAAGGGGCTTCCCCGGGAGTTCTGGACCAGCGCCGGCGAGCAGGGGCTGCTCGGCCTCGAGATCCCCGAGGAGTTCGGTGGCTCCGAGGCGGGGGACTTCCGCTTCAACGCGGTGTTCGCCGAGGAGCTCAGCCGCGTCAGCGCGGCCCTGTCGTCCTGCGTCAGCATCCACGCCGACATCGCGGTGCCGTACATCGTCGACCTCGGCACCCAGGAGCAGAAGGAGCGCTGGCTTCCGGGCTGCGCGAGCGGAGAGATCCTCACCGCCATCGCGATGACCGAGCCCGGCGGCGGCTCCGACCTGGCGGCGCTGAAGACGACGGCCGTCCGGGACGGCGACGAGTGGGTCATCAACGGCTCGAAGACGTTCATCACCAACGGCTACTCGGCCGACCTGATCGTCACGGCGGTCCGAACGTCGCCCGAGAAGGGCGCCAAGGGCATCACGCTGTTCGGCATCGAGGCCACCGACCCGGGGTTCAGTCGGGGACGCAAGCTCGACAAGGTCGGGCAGACCGAGTCCGACACCGCGGAGCTGTTCTTCGAGAACGTCCGTCTGGGCGACGACCGCGTCATCGGCGAGGTCGATCGCGGGTTCATCGCCATGATGGAGCGGCTGCCGCAGGAGCGGCTGATCGTCGCGGTCGCCAACGTCGCCCACGCCAAGCAGATCCTCGCCGAGACGATCCAGTACGCGAAGGAGCGCCAGGCGTTCGGCCAGCCGATCGGCAGCTTCCAGCACAACCAGTTCCTGCTCGCCGAGCAGACGACCGCGATCGAGGTGGCCGAGGCCTACGTCGACGCCGCGGTCGCCGCGCACAGCGACAAGGAGCTGTCGTCCGTCGACGCCGCGAAGGCCAAGTTCTGGTCGTCCGACGTGCAGAACACCGTCCTCGACCACTGCGTGCAGATCCACGGTGGCTACGGATTCATGAACGAGTACCGCGTCGCCCGCGCCTGGCGCGACGCCCGCGTGACGCGGATCTGGGCCGGGTCGAACGAGATCATGAAGATGCTCGTCGGCCGCGACCTGGGTCTCTAACCGAAGGGAATCACCATGCCCGAAGCAGTCATCGTCTCCACCGCGCGATCGCCGATCGGCCGCGCGGTCAAGGGGTCCCTGAAGGACATGCGTCCGGACGACCTCGCCGTGCAGATGGTCGAGGCCGCGCTGGCGAAGGTCCCGGGCCTGGACCGGACCGAGATCACCGACCTGCACCTCGGCGTCGGCCAGCCGGCCGGCGAGGCGGGTCACAACCTGGC
>JALRKU010000166.1 GCA_023254755.1 Aeromicrobium sp.
CTCATCGTCATCACGCACCAGAAGCGCACGATGGAGGTCGGCGACGCGCTGTACGGCGTCTCGATGCGTGGCGACGGCGTGTCGGCGGTCATCAGCCAGCGGCTGCGCGAGGAGGACGCCTCCTAGGTGCCGGCCGGTGGCCGCGGGCCCGCGTGGTGCGTTTCCCCTCGAGGCCCTCACCTGTGAGACTGGTGCCCGTGAGCGACCAGACGCCTCCTGCCCAGCCGTCCGACCCCCAGGGTCAGCAGAGCCCGCCGCCGCTGCCCCCGTACCCCGGAGGCGCCGACGGCCAGTCGCAGCAGCCGGGCGCCTACCCGCCCCCGCCCGGCGCCTACCCGCCGCCCGGCTCGTACCCCCCGCCCGGCGGCTACGGGCCGCCGGCCGACGAGCGTCCCGGCACCGTCACGGGCGCTGCGGTCACGAGCATCGTGCTCGCCTCCCTCGGCATGCTGTTGTTCGGCATCGTGGGGCTGTTCGCCCTCGCGGCGGGCGACGAGTTCGTCGACGAGATGTACGGCACGACCGGCTTCGAGAACTTCACGCGCGGCGAGCTGGAGGACATCGCGTCCGTCATCGGGATCGTCTGCCTCGCGGTGGCCGCCGTCTCGCTCCTGACCGTCGTCACGGCGACGCTGTCGCTGCGTCGGCACAACTGGGCCCGCATCGTCACCGTGATCGTGGCCGGGGGATGGATCGTCATGGGCGTCGTCAACCTCGTGTTCGGCAGCCCGGGCGGCGTGCTCACGATCGCGGCGGGTGCCACGGTGATGCTGCTGTACCTGACGGGTCGCGCCAACGCCTGGTACCGGGGCAAGAACGCCCAGTGGGCCTGACGCCTGCCGTCGCCGAGCGCACGCGCGAGGACTACCCGGTCCTTCGCAGCATCTCGACGCGGTGGGAGGACGAGGACGTCTACGGGCACGTCAACAACGTCGTCTACTACTCGTTCTTCGACACCGCGGTCAACGGCTTCCTGATCGACGCCACGGGCACCGACATCCGGCGGCTCGACGCCTACGGCATCGTGGCGGAGACCGGGTGCCGCTTCCTGCGCGAGCTGCGGTTCCCGGGCGACGTCCAGGCAGGCCTGCGGCTGGAACGGCTCGGGTCCTCCAGCGTCGTGTACGAGATCGGCCTGTTCCAGGGCACCGACCCGGCGCCGGCCGCGGTCGGACGGTTCGTGCACGTGTACGTCACCGGCGCAGAGCGCCGCGTCACGCCGGTGCCGGACGTGATCCGGTCGGCGCTCGGCCGCCTGCAACCCTGATCTCGCCCCCGCATCGCCCGGGAGCGTCTGCTCCGGTCGTCTCGCCGCGTCGTCAGGAGAACACGACGTCGAGTGCGTGGTACATCCACGGCACCGCGAGGGTCACGGTCGGCACGACGACCACCGCGACCGACAGCGCGATGGACGCTGCGGCCGAGGTGCGACGAGCGGCGGTCGACGCGGGCGACGTCAGCCGCTCGAGGCGCAGCAGGGCGTCGCTGCCCGCGCCGAGCGACCCGGCGGGAGTCGGGGCACCGGCCAGCGCGACGATGGCGCGGGCCAGCGCCGGGTCACCCGCCGCGCGCCTCGCCGCGTCGTCGGCCATCAGCTCGACGAGCACCTGGCTCTGGCGCAGCGGCGCGTCGGTGCGCAACGGGCCCGGAAACGCGCGGTGCAGGATGCCGAAGGTCTCCAGCACCAGGTCGTGGCGGGCGCGGACGTGGGCCCGCTCGTGCTCGAGGACGGCGGCGAGGGCGCCGGCGTCGAGGGCGTCGACGGTCCCGCTGGAGATGACCACGCGGGCGTCGCGGTGGCGGGGGATGCAGTAGGCGACCGGGGTCTGCTCCGACAGGATGCGCACGGCCGGGAGGACGCCGTGCGGCTCCCCGAGCAGGTCGACGAGCTCGCGGTGGCGGGCCCGGCGTGCCGACGTCTCCCTCCACACCTGGGCAGCAGCCCACCAGAATCGTGCCCAGATGAGCACGCCGGTGGTCAGGATCGCGACGTGGAGCGCGATCCGCCACCACGCGGGGTCGTCGTCGGTGACCAGCCACAGCGCGGTGGACAGGGCGGCGCCGGAGAAGGCCAGGACGGCTGCGAGGGCCAGTGACTGCCACAGCACGACTCCCGCGGCGGGCGCGAGGAGCGGCCAGGAGGCTCGGGCGAGCAGGGCGGGCACGGGGAGGGCCAGTGCCAGCCCGATCACGCCGAGCCAGAGGGGGGTCACGGGTCGGACCGCTGCGCGATCTCGTCGAGGGCGGCCCGCAGCGCGGCGGCCTCGTCGGGGTCGACGGTGCGGGCGAAGTGCACGAGGGCCGCGGTGCGGTCGCCGCCGGCCTGGGCCAGGGTGTCGTGCAGGAGCTCGGACGTGGCCGCGTCGCGCGTGAGGGCGGGGGAGTAGCGGAAGGCCCGGCCGTCGCGCTCGCGCTGCACCATCTCCTTGGTCCCGAGGCGGTCCAGGACCGTCATCACGGTCGTGTAGGCGAGGTCGCGTCCGCCGTCGCTGGTGTCGAGCGACGCGAGGACCTCCCGCACGGTCATCGGGCCGGGGGCGTCCCACAGCACGTTCATGACCGAGCGCTCCAGCTCACCGAGACGAGGCATGGGACCAATCTACGACATCCAGTAGTACTCGAGGCAGTCGGGCACAGGTGGCGAGGCAGCCCTCGCTTGTCGATGACCCCGGGACCTACTACCGTGTGTCGTAGATACTACGGAACGTAGTAGGAAGCGAGATCGCGATGGACGCCTTGGAGCTGGCGCGCTGGCAGTTCGGCATCACGACCGTCTACCACTTCTTCTTCGTGCCGCTGACGATCGGGCTCTCCGTCCTGGTCGCGGGCATGCAGACCGCCTGGTGGCGCACGAGCGACGAGCGCTGGCTCCGCCTCACGCGCTTCTTCGGCAAGCTCTTCCTCATCAACTTCGCGATGGGGATCGCCACGGGCATCGTCCAGGAGTTCCAGTTCGGCATGAACTGGAGCGACTACTCACGGTTCGTCGGCGACGTGTTCGGCGCGCCGCTCGCCATCGAGGGGTTGCTGGCCTTCTTCCTGGAGTCGACGTTCCTGGGTCTGTGGATCTTCGGCTGGGACCGCCTGCGGCCCGGTCTCCACCTCGCGTGCATCTGGATCGCGGCGCTCGGCACCGTCTTCTCGGCGTACTTCATCCTCGCCGCCAACTCCTTCATGCAGAACCCGGTCGGATTCACGCTGAACGGCGAGCGCGGACGGGCCGAGCTGACCGACATCGGCGCGGTGCTCACCAACAAGGTGCTCACGGTCACCTTCCCGCACCAGATCTTCGGCTGCTTCATGGTCGCGGGTGCCTTCGTCGCCGGTGTCGCCGTCTGGCAGCTGGTCCGTCACCCGCACCGCGACGCCGACGCGTTCCGCCCCGCTCTGCGCCTGGGCGCCGTGGTCCTCGTCGTCGCCGGTCTCGGCACGATGATCTCCGGCGACTTCCAGGGCAAGGTCATGACCGAGGTCCAGCCGATGAAGATGGCGGCCGCGGAGGCGTTGTACGAGGACGCGCAGCCGGCACCCTTCTCCGCCTTCACGATCGGCACGCTCGACGGCTCGGAGCCGATCTTCCAGCTCGAGGTGCCCCGACTGCTGTCGTTCCTCGCAGCGGGCGACTTCGACTCGCAGGTCCGGGGCATCGACTCCCTGCAGGCCGAGTACGAGCAGACGTACGGGCCCGGCGACTACCGCCCCAACGTCCCCGTGACGTACTGGACCTTCCGCCTGATGATCACGGCGGGCGGCGTCGCGATGCTGATCGGTGCCGCGCTGCTGTGGGCCACGCGTCGGGGGCGCACGATCCGCAGCGGTCCGCGTGCCTCGCGGTGGTGGGTGCGCACCGCGGTCGTGCTGCCGCTGCTGCCGCTCCTCGCCAACTCGTTCGGCTGGATCTTCACCGAGATGGGCCGCCAGCCGTGGGTCGTGTTCGGGCTGCTGCCGACCAGCGCGGGGGTCTCGCCCGGCACGACCGTGGCCGAGGTCGGTGCGTCGCTCGCGGCGTTCACCCTCCTGTACGGGACGCTCGCCGTCGTGGAGGTGCGCCTGCTCATGACCTACGTCGCGAAGGGCCTGCCCGACGCCGACCCGCCCGAGCTCGCCGACGACCCCGACGCCCCGCTGGCGTTCGCCTACTGAGGAGGCCGACATGGAGCTCACCACCGTCTGGTTCGGGCTGATCGCCGTCCTGTGGATCGGCTACCTCGTGCTCGAGGGGTTCGACTTCGG
>JALRKU010000285.1 GCA_023254755.1 Aeromicrobium sp.
TCACCCAGGCCGGTTCCGAGGTCTCGACCCTGCTGGGTCGCGTCCCCTCGGCCGTGGGCTACCAGCCGACGCTGGCCGACGAGATGGGAGTGCTGCAGGAGCGCATCACCTCCACGCGTGGTCACTCGATCACGTCGCTGCAGGCGATCTACGTGCCGGCCGACGACTACACCGACCCGGCGCCGGCCACGACGTTCGCGCACCTCGACGCCACGACCGAGCTCTCCCGCGAGATCGCGTCGCTGGGCATCTACCCGGCCGTCGACCCGCTGACGTCCACGTCGCGCATCCTCGACCCGCGCTACATCGCCGACGACCACTACCAGACGGCGAACCGCGTCAAGGGCATCCTGCAGCGCAACAAGGAGCTGCAGGACATCATCGCGATCCTCGGCGTCGACGAGCTGTCCGAGGAGGACAAGACGATCGTCTCGCGCGCTCGTCGCATCCAGCGCTTCCTCTCGCAGAACACCTACGTGGCCAAGCAGTTCACCGGCATCGAGGGCTCGACCGTCCCGATCGACGAGACGATCGACGCCTTCACCAAGATCTGCGACGGCGACTACGACCACGTGGCCGAGCAGGCGTTCTTCATGTGCGGCGGTCTGGAAGACGTCGACGCGAAGTGGGCCGAGATCCAGAAGAACCTCTGACCATGGCCGATTCGCTGCAGATCGAGCTGGTGGCCGCCGACCGCGTCGTGTGGTCGGGCCAGGCCTCCGAGATCTCCGCGCGCACGGTGGAGGGCGACCTCGGCGTGCTGCGCGGCCATGCTCCGCTGCTGTCGCTGCTGGTCCCCGGCGTGGTGACGATCCACCCGGTGGACAGCAGCGAGCGGGTGCTGGCGGTCGTGTCCGAGGGCTTCCTGTCCGTCGCCGACGACCACGTGTCGGTGCTCAGCGAGGAGATCTCGTTGGCCGGCGAGCTCGACGCCGCCGCGGTCGCCCAGGAGCTCGAGACCGCTCGGGCCGAGGGCGACGCCGACGCCATCCGCCACGCCGAGGCCAAGTCCCAGCTGGTCTGACGAGAGGGAGAGGTCGACGTGCCACTGTGGTTGTGGTTCGTGGACTCCCTCGCGCTCGTCTGCGTGCTGCTGATCGCAGCCGTGGCCTGGCTCGTCGTCCGACGCCGCGTCCTGATCCGTCGATCGGGCGCGGCGTTCGACATGAGCGTCAACCGCCACCCGGAGGGGGAGGGCGGCTGGACGCTCGGCTTCGCGGCGTACCACGGTCGCGAGCTGCACTGGTACCGCACCTTCTCGTTGTCGCTGCGCCCGCGCTACCGCTTCGTGCGAGGCGAGGTCGCGGTGGAGGGGCGACGCCAGCCGCAGGGCTCCGAGGCGCATGCACTGCACACCGGCCACCTGGTCGTGCGCACCGAGAACTCGGTCGGCGTGCGCCAGCTCGCCCTCAGCCCGGGTGCGCTGACGGGGCTGCTGTCATGGCTCGAGTCCTCCCCACCGGGCGAACGGGTCCACAACGTCCTCTGACGAGCCGGCGGGCTGCTCGCTCCTGATGCGGACCCTGGTCACCGACCCACGACGGGTGGTTCCGGTGAGATCTTCCCGCCGACCTGCCCAGCGGTTGACGTGCTCGACGCCGCGGACGAGAATCAGGGAGCAGCATCGAGCAGGCGTGCTGCACCGATCCCCCGATCAAGAAGGTGTCTCGTGTCTCTCAAGCGCATCGTCGCCGCGGCATTCGTCTCCGCGATCACGGTCGTCGGCATCGCGCCGGCCGCCGACGCCGTTCCGTCGGACCGGTCGTCCAAGATCGCTACGATCCGCCCCGGTGTCATCGACTGGGACTCGCCGTCGCCGACCGCAGGCAGCGGTGGCGCCACGACCCAGCGCATCGACTGGGACTGACCGCAGGTCCACGGCACGACGCCCTCCTCCGCAGCCGCGGAGGGGGGCGTCGTCCTGTGAGTGCTGGGCTCGCCGCTGGTCGTCGTTCGGCTCGCGCAGGCGATCGCCGCTCGTCGTTCTTCGGCTCGCGCAAGCGCTCACCGCTCGTCGTTCTTCGGCTCGCGCAAGCGCTCGCCGCTAGTCGTTCTTCGGCTCGCGCAAGCGCTCGCCGCTAGTCGTTCTTCGGCTCGCGCAAGCGCTCGCCGCCGGGCACCCAGAGGACGTCGCCGGTGGCGCGGTTGGCGTGGCGGCCCAGGATGAAGAGCAGGTCGCTCAGCCGGTTCAGGTACTTGGCCGTCAGCACGTTCGTCGTGTCGCCGTGCTCGGCGATCGCGGCCCAGGCCGCCCGCTCAGCGCGCCGTACCACGGTGCACGCCACGTGGACCGCCGCGGCCGCCGGAGTGCCGCCTCGCAGGATGAACGAGCGGAGCTTCGGCAGGTCCTCGTTGAACTCGTCGCACCACGCCTCGAGACGGTCGACGTAGTCCGGCTCCACCCGCAGCGGCGGGAACTCCGGGTCCGGGGTCACCGGCGTCGACAGGTCGGCACCGACGTCAAACAGGTCGTTCTGGACGTGGGTGAGCACCGCCAGCACGGCGTCGTCCAGCGACCCGTCGGCCCGGCCCAGGGCGATCGCGAGACCGATCTGGGCGTTCGCCTCGTCGACGTCGGCGTACGCCTGCAGGCGCAGATCGAGCTTCGAGGTCTCGCTCATGTCGCCGAGTCGCGTCGTGCCCGCGTCGCCGGTGCGCGTGTAGATCCGCGTCAGGTTCACCATGCCCGCGAGTCTAGGCGCGCGGGTCCGTGCGGCGTGATGTGAGCCACGCCGCCCTGGTGAAGCGATGACCGCCCGGGTTACGAAAAGGTAACCTGCCCTCATGCCTGAGAACACTGCGTCCTCGCTCCCCGAGCGCGACCGTCCGTGGGTCATGCGGACGTACGCCGGCCACAGCTCGGCCGCGGAGTCCAACGCGCTCTACCGCAAGAACCTGGCGAAGGGTCAGACCGGCCTGTCCGTCGCGTTCGACCTGCCGACCCAGATGGGCTACGACTCCGACCACCCGCTCGCGCACGGCGAGGTGGGCAAGGTCGGCGTCGCGATCGACTCGATCGACGACATGCGGGTGCTGTTCGA
>JALRKU010000275.1 GCA_023254755.1 Aeromicrobium sp.
ACCTGATTCCCTATATCGAGGAGGAAAAGGGCGGCGCCAGGCAGTCGAACGGCCGCGTGGTGCTCGCGACGGTCAAGGGCGACGTGCACGACATCGGCAAGAACATCGTCGGCGTCGTCCTGCAGTGCAACAACTACGACGTGGTCGACCTCGGAGTGATGGTCGCCGCCCAGACGATCCTCGACACGGCCAAGGCGGAGAACGCCGACATCATCGGCCTGTCCGGCCTCATCACCCCCTCGCTCGACGAGATGGTCAACCTCGCGTCGGAGATGGAGCGCCAGGGCTTCGACATCCCGCTGCTGATCGGCGGCGCGACGACGTCGCGTGCGCACACCGCGGTCAAGGTCGACCAGAAGTACCACGGCCCCGTGGTGTGGGTGAAGGACGCGTCGCGGTCGGTCCCGGTCGTGGCCCAGCTGCTGTCCGACGAGCGGCGTCAGGCGCTGATCAACGAGAACGCGGCCGAGTACGAGCGCCTGCGCGAGCGGCACGCCAACCGTCAGGACACCCGCACGCTGCTGCCGCTCGACACGGCGCGCGAGCAGGCGACGCCGATCGACTGGAGCGACTACACGCCTCCGCGCCCCCGGTTCCTGGTCCAGCAGGCCAAGGACGTGCACACCGACGACCACCACGCCGGTGCGCCGACGGCGTTCACCAAGGTGTTCAACGACTACTCGCTGGCCGAGCTGCGCGAGTTCATCGACTGGCAGCCGTTCTTCAGCTCCTGGGAGATGAGGGGCCGCTACCCCGACATCCTGAACAACCCGTCGACGTCGGAGGCGGCCCGCAAGCTGTTCGACGACGCCAACGCGATGCTCGACCGCATCGTCGACGAGAAGTGGCTGCAGGCCAAGGGCGTGTTCGGGCTGTTCCCCGCCAGCCAGGTCGCGCGCGACGACATCGCGGTCTACACCGACGAGTCGCGGACCGAGGTCCGCACGGTGCTGCACCAGCTGCGCCAGCAGACCCAGGGACGCGAGGGCTCGGCCCGCAAGTCGCTCGCCGACTTCGTGGCACCGGAGCGGACGGGTCTGCGCGACTACGTGGGTGCGTTCGCGGTCACGGCCGGTCTCGGTGCGGCCGACAAGGTCGAGGCGTTCAAGAAGGAGCTCGACGACTACTCGGCGATCCTGCTGGAGTCGTTGGCCGACCGCTTGGCCGAGGCGTTCGCCGAGCGACTCCACGAGCGGGTGCGCACGGAGTTCTGGGGCTACGCCAGCGACGAGCAGCTCAGCAACGAGGAGCTGATCGCGGAGAAGTACCGCGGCATCCGTCCGGCACCGGGCTACCCGGCGTGCCCCGAGCACACCGAGAAGCAGACGATCTGGGAGCTGCTCGACGCCGAGGAGCACACGGGGATCCGTCTGACCGAGTCGATGGCGATGTGGCCGGGCGCCTCCGTCAGCGGCCTGTACTTCTCGCACCCGCAGTCGCAGTACTTCGTGCTGGGGCGGGTCGGACGCGACCAGGTCGAGGACTACGCGGACCGCAAGGGCTGGGATCTCGCGACCGCCGAGAAGTGGCTCTCGCCGAACCTCGGCTACTCCCCCGACGACGAGTAGCGCGGGCGCCCCCCGATGCTGCGGACCCTGCACGTCCCGAGCCCCGACGCCGTGCAGTGCTCCGCAGATGTCGGGGGGTCGGCCCCGCGAGCGGCTCCGCGACCTAGGCTGATCCCGTGAGCGACGACGTGGACATCCCGCAGCTGCGCGACCCGTGGATGGTGGCTGCCTTCGACGGGTGGAACGACGCGGCCGACGCCGCGACCGGCGTGGTGGACCACCTCATCGAGCAGTGGGACGCCGAGCTCCTGCTCGAGATGGACCCCGAGGACTTCTACGTGTTCACCGAGCACCACCTGCGCCCCCAGGTGCACCACTCGGACTCCGGGGAGCGCGCGATCACGTGGCCCACGCCGCGGATCTACGTCGCGCACCCCAAGCGGTCCGAGCGCGACGTGCTGCTGCTGCGAGCGCCCGAGCCGAGCGTGCGGTGGAAGGCGTTCTGTTCGACGGTGGTCGGTGCGGCCCAGCTGGCCGGCGTCCGCGAGCTCTACACGCTGGGCGCGCTGCTGGCGGACTCCCCCCACACCCGACCGGTGCCCGTCAGCGCGTCGACCGACGACCCGGTGCTGATGGAGCGGATGGGCGCGAGCCCGTCGCGCTACTCCGGCCCGGTCGGCATCACCTCGATCCTCAACGAGTACGCGTCGGAGCAGGGCATCGCCACCGCGTCGATCTGGGCCGCCGTCCCGCACTACCTCGCCGAGCCGCCGTGCCCCAAGGCGACGCTGGCCCTGCTGCGCGCCGTCGAGGACGCGGTCGAGCTCTCTCTGCCCGAGGGAGTGCTCGTCGAGATGTCCGAGGCGTGGCAGCGGGGCGCGGAGGAGGTCGCCGAGAGCGACTCCGACATCGCGGAGTACGTCGAGGCGCTGGAGAGCGAGCGCGACACCAGCGACCTGCCGGAAGCCAGCGGTGACGCGATCGCGCGCGAGTTCGAGCGCTACCTGCGACACCGCGCGGACGAGGAGTAGGCCGCGTGCCGGTGACCCCGGCGCACCCGGCGGTCGTGCTGGCGCTGCGCGGCACGGCACTGCCGATGTCCGCGCTGGTCGTGGGGTCGATGGCTCCGGACGCCCCGTTGTTCCTGACCGGTTCGGCCGGATACTCCGTGACCCACGCCTGGTGGGGCGTGCTCACGGTCGACCTCGTCGTGGCGGTGCTGGCCCTCGCTCTGTGGTTCGGCGTGCTGCGCGACGCACTGGTGGACCTGGCTCCCGCCGTCGTCCGTCATCGGCTCCCCGAGCGGGCGCGGCCGTCACGCCGCGACGGGTGGCTGGTGCCGGTCGCGGCCGTCGTCGGTGGCCTCACGCACCTGGGGTGGGACGCGTTCACGCACGGGGACGGGTGGGGCACGGCCCGCGTCGGCTGGTTGCGCGCCACGCACCACGGCCTCGAGGGCTACCGCTGGGCGCAGTACGTCTCGGGGCTGGTCGGTCTGCTGGTCGTCGCGACGGCGGCTGCGCTGGAGCTGCGCCGACGACGGCCGGTCCCGCGCTCCCGACGGTCCAGGATCTCGCCCGTCGCGCTCCCCGCGGCGATCGTGCTCGCGGCCCTCGCCGGCGGGGTCGCCGGCCTCGTGCGACGCGACGACGGGCTGCACGCCATGGCCTTCGACGCCGTAGTC
>JALRKU010000330.1 GCA_023254755.1 Aeromicrobium sp.
ACCTGATGCGCTACTCGCCGTACGACAACGTGCGGCCGCAGGCGTATCCGCGGATGCTGGTGACGAGCGGCCTCAACGACTCGCGCGTCGGCTACTTCGAGCCGACCAAGTGGGTCGCCCGCCTCCGCGCCACGGTCCCCGACCACGCCGACGTGCTGCTCAAGACCGAGATGCACGCCGGGCACGGGGGCGTCAGCGGACGCTACGCGTCGTGGCACGAGCGGGCCTGGGAGCTCGCCTGGATCATCGACACCGTGGACGCTCCGCACGACGTCGGCTGAACCGTTCCCCGTCCCTGCAATCACAGGTTAAGAAGCACCTGAGAGGGGAATCCTGGAGGCACCCTTCACGTTGTGCTGGGTACACGACCTTCAGGAGGGGATCCGGGTGAGCACCAGCAAGAGCACCAGCACCGAGGGCAGGGACAGCGTCGGCATGTACCTCGCCGAGATCGCCCGCACCCCGCTGCTGGACGCCGAGCGCGAGGTCGAGCTCAGCAAGACGATCGAGGCCGGCCTGATGGCCCGCCACCTGCTCGACACGGGCCGGATCGGCCGCGCCAAGGGCGGTGCGCCGAAGCGGGCCACGCGCGAGGAGCTCGAGTTCATCGCCGACGAGGGCGAGCGGGCCCTGCAGGAGTTCATCGCCGCCAACCTGCGGCTCGTCGTCTCCATCGCCCGCAAGTACGGCCGCTCGGCGATGCCGATGCTGGACCTGGTCCAGGAGGGCAACACCGGCCTGATCCGCGCGGTCGAGAAGTTCGACTACGCCAAGGGCTTCAAGTTCTCGACGTACGCCACGTGGTGGGTCCGCCAGGCCATCACGCGCGGCATCGCGCAGCAGGCGCGTGTCGTGCGCCTCCCCGTGCACGTGGTCGAGGAGCTCAACCAGGTCACCGCGGCCCGTCGCAACCTCGAGCGTCAGCTCGGCTACGACCCCGAGCCCGCCGAGATCGCCCTGGAGCTCGGCATGGAGGTCGACCGGGTCGTCGACCTCATCGCCTGGGGACGCGACCACGTCAGCCTCGACACGCCGGTTGACGACGACGGCGACACGTCGCTGGGCGACCTGATCGCGCGCGAGACGGAGCCGGGACCGGACAACCAGGTCATCAACCACGAGGCGCGCGACCTCATCGCCGAGCTGGTCGACCACCTGGGACCCCGAGAGGCCGACATCGTCAGGGCGCGGTACGGCCTGCTCGACGGGCGGCAGCAGAAGCTCGCCGACATCGGCAAGCGGCACGGCATCTCGGCCGAGCGGGTGCGACAGCTCGAGCGCGAGGCGCTCGCCACGCTGCGGCGGATCGCCGACCCCGACCTCGCCGCCTGACCCGGACCCCGCAGCCGGTCACGCCTCCCGGCTGCGGCGCACGAGCTCGTCCCAGACGTCCCCAACGATGACGGCGAGCTCGGCTCGAGGGCCGGAGTTGTCGACGACCACGTCGGCGACTCCGGCCCTCTCCTCGCGGGTGGCCTGCGCCGCGATGCGCGCCTGCGCGTCCTGCTCGCTCATGCCGCGGTCCTGCACCAGGCGGGCCACCTGCACGGCGACGGGCACGTCGACGACGACCACGACGTCGACGCGTTCGTGTCCGCCCATCTCGACCAGGAGCGGGTTGTCGTGCACGACGATCGCGTCGGTGGCGGCCGCCCTCTCGATCTCCTCGGCACGCGCCAGGATCGCGGCGTGCGTGATCGCCTCGAGATCGCGCCGCGCCGCCGTGTCCGCGAACACCACGGCACCGAGAGCGGGGCGGTCCAGTCGACCGTCCTCGGTCAGCATGCGCTCGCCGAACCGCTCGACGATCTGCGCCAGGGCCGGCGTGCCGGGCTCGACGACCTCACGCGCCAGCAGGTCGTAGTCGATGACCACTGCGCCGTGCTGCGCCAGCAGGGCGCTGACGGTGCTCTTCCCGGATCCGATGCCTCCGGTCAGTCCGACGCGAAGCACCGATCAGCTCGTGGCGGCCGTGCCGTAGGTCGTGACGTGGACGTGGTCCATGTGGTTGGCGGTGGCGCCGCCCCGGCTGCTCATGCCCCGCCAGGCCCCCGACGTGGCAGGACGCCAGATGCGCTGACGCCAGATGAGGTACTCGATGCCCAGCTCGGCACGGTTCTCCTGCAGGAAGGCCGCGATGTCGTTGCCGAGGTCGGACGACACCATGATGTCCAGCGAGTGGCCCGTGGCGTGCTCGCCGCGGCCGGCGATGCCTCCGTAGCGGGTGATCTGGGGGAACTTGGCGCACACCGCGCGGTACACCTTGACGGTGTCGGGCTGCAGGCCGCGCTCGACGCCCGAGCCCAACGGGCACGGCGCGGTGCCGAGAGGCTCCTCCTTGGTGACCCCGTCGGTGGCGACCCACCGCGGTGCGCCGTTGTGCATGATCTGCGTCCAGCCGCCCCGGGTCTTCCCGGTCACGTCGACCGTGTCGCCGGCGGCGATCATGGCGAGCTCCGGGGAGTCGGCGTCGCTGTCGGCGTGGACGGGCAGCTTCTCGACGGCGTACATGACGCCGGTGATCTCGGCCTCGACCTCGGCCTCGTTGGGCAAGGGAGGACGCTCGGCACTGCGGCTGACCGTCGTGGGCGGCTCTGCCGAGGCGTGGGTGAGCACGTCGGAGGCCGCTGCGGTGGCTGGGGCCTCGGCGCCGGGTGACTGCACCACGACCGCGGTGGCCGCGGTCAGCATGGCGAGGAGCCCGGCTCCGGGGACGACGGTGCGCGCGAGATCGTGTCGACGACGCTGACGGGGGGCAGCGCGTCGTCCGCTGGCTCGTGCCACGGATAAACCACCTTCGGTCGACGACGGCCGGCAAGGCACAGGTGCGTGCCCGCGGGGGGAAGACCGTTCAGTCAAGCATACTGATGCAGGAGATCATGCGGGGACGCCCCTGTTTCCCGCGTGGCGACGTGATCAACGTCTCCCTCGGAGGTACTCGTGACGGCCGTGCACACCGCCGCTCGCAGCGAGGTCGCCCAACGGCGGATCGCCGGCCGGCTGGCCGAGCTGGGCGTCCGCGAGGGCGACCGGGTCGTGCTGTCGAGTCCCGGTTCGGAGCGGTACGTCGACGCCGTGCTCGCCGCGTCGCGCCGGGGTGTCGTGCCCGTCCCGCTCGACCCGCGGCTCACGTCGCACGAGCGCGACGCCATCGTCGCCGAGGTCGAGCCGGCTCTCGTCGTGAGCGGACCCGAGGGCCTCGACGACCTCGCACAGGGACCGGAGCACGACCTCGCCCCGTGGCCGCGGTGCCGTCCGATGCACTTCACGTCGGGCACGACGGGACGGCCGAAGGGTGTGTGGTCGGGACTGCTGTCCGACGAGCACGCCGAGGCTCTCGTGCGGGAGGAGCGCGAGACGTGGGGATTCCGCGCCGACGACCTCGACCTCGTGGTGTCGCCGGTGTACCACTCCGCACCCCTGCGCTTCGCGAGCGGCACGCTGCTGGCCGGCGGGTCGATCGCCGTGCTCCCCCGGTTCGACGCGGCAGCACTGGTCGAGGCGATCGACGCCCTCCGTCCCACGACGGCCTTCGTCGTCCCGGCCCACCTGCAACGACTGTTCACCCATCTCGACGCGGCCGGCGTCGATCTCGACACCTCGAGCTTCCGCCTGCTCGCCCACGCAGGCGCTCCGTGCCCCGAACCGGTCCGACGTCGCGCCCACGCCACGTTCGGGATCGACGTCGTCTGGGAGTTCTACGGCTCCACGGAGGGCCAGTGGACGACCTGCTCGGCGACCGAGTGGCTCGAGCGCCCCGGCACCGTCGGGCGGGCCCGACCGGGCCGTGTCGTCACCGTCGACGACGAGGGCGAGCTGTGGTGCGCGGTGCCGCCGTGGGCCCGCTTCCGGTACTGGCGCGACCCCGAGCGCACGGCCTCCGCCTGGCGGGACACCCCGGACGGACCGGCGTTCACGGTCGGCGACCTCGGACGGGTCGACGCCGACGGCTACGTGCACCTGGACTCGCGCCGCGAGGACCTGATCATCACCGGCGGGGTCAACGTCTACCCCGCCGAGGTCGAGGCGGCACT
>JALRKU010000333.1 GCA_023254755.1 Aeromicrobium sp.
CCGCCCGGCGCCGCGGCTGCGGGCGTCTCGGCCGTCGACTCGGACTCGACGATCGGCTCCGGCTCCGGCTCGGCGGCGTGGGCCGCGACCTCGCTGGCGGTCGGCGGCTGCTCGGCGGCGTCGTCGGCGGGGTAGGTCGTCGACCACGGGGCACGGTCCGCGACGGGCTCGGCCGGCAGGTCGTCATCGAGGCCGAACGACGCGTTCAGCCCGCTGCGGGGCTCCTCGACCGGCGCTTCGTCGGCCACGGGCACGTCGGGCACCTCGGCGGCAGGCGGCTCGGCCTCGACCGCCGGCTGCTCGGACGTCTGCTCACGGAACGGATGGAACTCGCGGGTCGACTCCAGGTCGTCGACGGGAACGACGGGGGTCTCGTCGACCGCGGACGACGGCTCGGCGACCCGCTCGTCGACGATCGTCTCGACGAGGGGCTCCTCGACGACCTCCGGCTCGCGGACGGCGAGCTCGGTCGGTGCGGGATCGGTGGGACGGGACTCGGACGTGTCGGGGTCCGTCGGGGTGGGCTCGTCGAGCTCGGCGACGCCGGCGTCGGCGATGGCCTCCTCGACCGCGGCGTCCTCGACGGGCGACTCGGTGGCCGAGCGGCGAGCCTCGGCCAGCTTCTCGGTGAGCGTGCGCTCGACGGGCGTCTCGTCGGCCTCGACGGCGTGTCGACGGCGGCCGCTGCGATCCCTGGCCTCGGCGCGGTCGCGACGGCGACGCTCGGCGGCTTCCTGGCGCGCGGCCCGGGCCGCGGCACGGCGCTCGCGCGGACTCAGCTGGCGGGAGTCGAGCGACGCCTGGTCCGCGTCGCCACCCGCCGACTGCTCGGCAGGCTCGTCGACGACGCGTCCGGTGCTCTCGGCGGGCCGGGGCGCGGCGTCTCCGCCGTCGAGGTTGGCGGCCGCCGTGCGCAGCGGATCGACGGGTGCACCCGTCGAGGCGGGCTTCTCGGGGGCCTGCTGGTCATCCTCGTCACGGATCACCTCGGCCGCCGCCTGCAGCGGATCGAACCGCCGCGAGCCCGACGAATTGGACTGGTCGTCCGCCATGACACCCCTCACACTGACTGCTGGTCCCGGCCAGTATGCCCCATGCGCCGCCGGTTCACCCGCGTGATCAGCGGGACACGCGGGACTCCCGTGACGCTGCGTCAGCGACCGGAGAACGTCGCCTTGCCCGGCCCGTTCTCGACGAAGGACCGCATCCCCGTCGACTGGTCGTCGGTCGCGAACAGTCCGCTGAACTCGAGGCGCTCGATCTCCAGGCCCGTCGAGAGGTCCACCTCGAGCCCTCGATCGACGACCGACTTGGCCGCCCGCAGCGCCAGCGCGGGACCTCCGACGAACTGGCGGGCCCACTCGACGGCCCGGTCGTAGACCTCGGCCGCGGGATGCACCTGGTCGACCAGGCCGATCGCGAGCGCCTCGTCGGCCGACACGAAACGGCCCGTGTAGATGAGGTCCTTGGCCCGCGCCGGTCCGACCAGACGGGCGAGACGCTGCGTGCCGCCCGCGCCCGGGATGATGCCGAGCAGGATCTCCGGCTGGCCGAGCTTGGCGTCGTCGGCCGCGAACCGCAGGTCGGTCGCGAGCGCGACCTCGCAGCCGCCGCCGAGCGCGAAGCCGGTGATGGCGCTGACGGTGGGCTTGCCGATCGCGGCGAGCGCCTTCGTGAAGTCCTGCAGCAGGTGCGAGTGACGCACCATGTCCTGGTACGACATGGCCGACATCTCCTTGATGTCCGCGCCAGCGGCGAAGACCCGCTCGCCGCCGTGGACCACGACGGCCGCGACGTCGTCGCGACGGTCGGCCTCGACGGCGGCGTCGATGATCTCGCGCTGCATCTGGGCGTCGAGCGCGTTCATCTTGGGTCGGTCGAGTCGGATCGTCCCGACGCCGTCGGAGACCTCCAGTCGCGCCAGCTCGCCCATGGCCCAGTCCTTCCGTCGGTCCGCGCGGTCACGGACGGTCCCGGCCGAGCATAGGAGGGCGTGCGGCCGGGCGGCCCCGCGGTCCTCCTACGCTGTCCGCATGGTCGTCACCCGCGTCCCCGTCCTGCAGGTGCGTCCGCAGGTCGAGGGCGGACGCTTCCCGGTCAAGGCCGTCGTCGACGAGGACGTCGTCGTCCGGGCCAGGGTCTTCGGCGAGGGGTCTGCCGTCGTCGGCGCCGCCGTCGTGCTCACGGGACCCGATGGCGCGGTGCGCAGCCGTGAACCGATGCGCGCCCTCGGAGACGACGCGTGGTCGGCCACGGTGCGCGCCACGGAGCCGGGCGACTGGACGTTCGCGATCGAGTCCTGGCACGACCCGATCGCCACCTGGAAGCGCGACGCCGCCATCAAGGTGGCGGCCCGGGTCGAGGTCGAGACCATGCTGGCCGAGGGCGCGGCGCTGCTGGAGCGCGTCGGCGTGATCGATCCGAGCGTCACCGACACGGCGATTCCCCCGACCGACCGTCTCGTCCACGCGATCGCGCGCCTGGAGGACCGCGAGCTGCGGGACGACCTCGACGCGACCGACCCCCATCCCCTGCAGGTCGACCGCGAGCGAGCCCTCGCAGGCGCCTGGTACCAGCTGTTCCCGCGGTCGGAGGGGGCTGTCGAGAACACCGACGGCTCGGTGACCCCCGGCACCCTCCGCACCGCGGCCGAGCGCCTGGACGCGGTCGCCGCGATGGGCTTCGACGTCGTCCTGCTGCCGCCGATCCACCCGATCGGCTTCCGGGGACGGAAGGGACGCAACAGCTCGATCACGGCGCTGCCGAGCGACCCGGGATCGCCGTGGGCGGTCGGCAGTCGCGCAGGCGGCCACGACACGGTGCACCCCGACCTCGGCACCCTCGACGACCTCGACGCGTTCGTCGCCCGGGCCGGCGAGCTGGGGCTCGAGGTCGCCCTGGAGCTGGCGCTGCAGTGCTCGCCCGACCACCCCTGGGTCGCGGAGCATCCGGAGTGGTTCGTCACGCGCGCCGACGGCTCGATCGCCCACGCCGAGGACCCGCCGCACCGCTTCCTCGACGTCTACGCGTTGTCGTTCGACGAGGATCCCGCGGGCCTCTACCTCGAGGTCCGCCGCGTGATCGAGCACTGGGTCGAACACGGGATCCGGCTGTTCCGGGTCGACGACGCCCACACGAAGCCGCTGGCGTTCTGGCAGCAGCTGCTCGCCGACCTGCGGCACACCCACCCGGACGTCCTGTTCACGGCGGAGACGTCGCCCGCTCCTGCGGCGCTCCACGGGCTCGGCGTGGTCGGCTTCCACCAGGTCCGCACCGACTTCACCCGCCTCGAGCAGCCGCAGGACCTCGCCGCCCACCTCGTCGACGTCTCGTCACGCACGCCCGACGTCCTGCGTCCCGCGTTCTGGGTGAACACCCCCGAGCTGCTGCCGACGTTCCTGCAGACGGGCGATCCCGCGACGTTCCGCATGCGTGCCGGACTCGCGGCGACCGCGTCGCCGACCTGGGGCATGTACGCCGGCTTCGAGCTGATGGAGCGCGACGCGATCGCCGGGACCGAGCGCTACTTCGGCTCCGAGGTGCACGAGGTGAAGGTGAGGGACTGGACGAGCGACGTCACGATCGCTCCCTACGTCACCCGACTCAACGCGATCCGCGGAGCGCACCCCGCTCTTCGCCGGTTGCGCCCGACCCGTCTGGTCCCGACCGACCACCACCGCGTCGTCGCGTTCACCAAGCAGCACGACGACGACCTGGTGCTGGTCGTCGTCGACGCGCGCCCCTGGTACGACGACACGGTCGAGGTGCGGCTCGACGCGGCGAGCGTCGGACTGTCCGACGACGTGACCTGGCACGACGAGGTCGAGCAGGTCGACGTGCCGCTGGGCGCCGTGCCGATCGGTCCCGAGCAGCCGGTGCGGGTGCTCGTCCCCCGGCCGACTCAGCCGACGACGCGGTCCGAGAGCACGGCGTAGGTGAACACGCAGGTGCCGAGCAGCAGTCCGACGTGTCCCAGGACCGACAGCGCCGGGCCGTCGGCCCAGGTGTCGTCGACGGCGTCCTCGGCGTGACCGCCGCTGCCCGGCAGCCACCGCAGCAGGATCAGCAGACCGAGGACGACCTCGATCCACCACAGCGCCACGGCCGCGAGACCGACCGGTCGTGACGGCGAGAGCAGGTAGGCCGACCAGACGGCGAGGGCCGCGACGCCGACGAGCGTGTGCCCCGTGACGATCCACTGCGGGATCGCGGCGTGACCGCTGCGGGCCGCGGTCGCCTTCATCCGCATGCGGGTGAGCAGCACCACCACGGCCGCGAGTGCCGTGAGCATCCACAGCACGTTCTCGAGATCCATCTCGGCATCTTGGCACAGGCCGGTTCCACGGGGCCGGGACGAAGTCCCGGTCGACGACCCCGGTTCCCGGTCGGTCGGATACCGTGGGTCTTCGACGTCGCCGGTGCCGGCGGCACCGACGGAAGGTGGTGCGAGTGCGGGTCGCTCTGCTCTCCTACCGCAGCAAGCCGCACGTCGGTGGACAGGGCGTCTACGTCGAACGACTCAGCCGCGCACTGGCCGACGCCGGACACGACGTCGAGGTCTTCTCCGGGCAGCCGTATCCCGACGACCTCGACCCGCGGGTGCGTCTGACCCGTCTCCCCAGCCTCGGCATCTACGACGAGCCGAACCCGTTCGTGCCGCCTCCGCCGTGGCGTCTGCGGTCGGTCGCCGACGTCGTCGAGTACGCGTCGACCCTCACCGGCGCGTTCGCCGAGCCGCTGTCGTTCTCGCTCCGCGCCGACCGGGCGCTGCGGAACCGTCTCGACGAGTTCGACGTCGTGCACGACAACCAGAGCCTCGGCTACGGCCTCCTGGCGCTGCGCCGACGACTCCCCTTCGTCGCGACGATCCACCACCCGATCAGTCGTGACCGGGTCGTCGAGATGGCCGCGGCGCGCGGTTGGCGCCGCCGCTGGTCGGTGGCCCGGTGGTACTCGTTCGTCGCGATGCAGGCGCGGGTCGCGCGTCGGGTCCCGCTCGTGATCGGCGTCTCGACCATCGCGACCGACGACACGGTCGAGGACTTCGGCATCGATCGCGAACGCATCCGCGTCGTGCCGCTGGGCGTCGACACCGATCTGTTCCGTCCGGGCGGCCACCGGGTGCCCGGTCGGATCGTCGCCGTCGCGAGTGCCGACAAGCCTCTCAAGGGCGTGGCCCACCTGCTCGACGCCCTGGCCAAGCTGCGGGTCGAGCGCGACGCCGAGCTGCAGCTCGTCTCGTCGATCGAGCCCGGAGGGGCGACCGACCGGCGCATCGAGTCGCTCGGCCTCCGCGAGCACGTCACGATCCACTCCGGCCTGACGTCCGAGCAGATCGCCGAGCTGCTGCGCACGGCCGAGATCATGTGCGTGCCGTCGCTCTACGAGGGCTTCTCGCTGCCGACGGTCGAGGCCCTCGCCTCGGGCACCCCTGTCGTCGCCAGTCGGGCGGGAGCGATTCCCGAGGTCGTCGGCGAGGGCGAGGACGACTGCGCCGTGCTCGTCACGCCGGGCGACGCCGAGGAGCTCGCGGCCGCGCTCGGTGCGCTGCTCGACGACGCCGACCGTCGCGCGGCCCTCGGTGCCGCGGGCCGCGCTCGCGCGCTGCACCGCTACAGCTGGGCCTCGGTCGCCCAGGCCACCGCCGACGTCTACGCCGAGGCCGTCCGCCGCTTCGACACCCGCCCCGAACAGCAGGAGGAGCACTGATGCTCACCGTCGACTTCGACCGCCTCCGCGTCGGTCGCCGCACCCGCTTCATCGACGTCGGCGCCGGTGCCGGCCGACACAGCTACGAGGCGCTGCGCCGGGGTGCCGACGTGACGGCCTACGACCTCGACGAGGTCGAGCTCAAGGGCGTCGCGGACATGTTCGAGGCGATGCGTCTGGAGGGCGAGCTCCCCGACACCGCGCACGGCGAGGTCGCCGTCGGTGACATCGGCGACATGCCCTACCCCGACGGCCACTTCGACGTCGTGCTGGCCTCCGAGATCCTCGAGCACGTCCCCGCCGACGAGGCTGGCATCGCCGAGCTCGCCCGCATCCTGGCGCCCGGTGGGACCCTCGCCGTGACCGTTCCTCGCTGGTGGCCCGAGAAGGTGTGCTGGGTGCTGTCCGACGAGTACCACGCGAACGAGGGTGGCCACATTCGCATCTACCGGGCCGACGAGCTCGACGCCAAGCTTCGGGCGGCCGGCCTGGTGTCGGTGCACCGGCACCACGCGCACGCCCTGCACTCTCCGTACTGGTGGATCAAGTGCGCCGTGGGCGTCAACCGCGACCAGCACCCGCTCGTCCGGGCGTATCACCGCCTGCTCGTGTGGGACATGATGAAGGCTCCCCGGGCCACCCGGATCGCGGAGCGGCTGCTCGACCCGGTGATGGGCAAGAGCGTCGCGCTCTACTACCGCAAGCCGCTCGCACCCTGACATGGCCGCACCCGTGCCCGCCCTGCCGGGCGTGATGGACCGCGACCAGGTCGCAGCGACCGCCGCGGCGATCGTCGACGTCCAGTCCGACGACGGCGCGATCGCCTGGTTCGTCGGCGGCCACCTCGATCCCTGGGACCACGTGCAGGCCGCCATGGGCCTGACGGTCGCCGGCTGCTGGCAGGACGCTGCCGCGGCGTACCGCTGGAGCCGTGAGAGCCAGCGCCCCGACGGCACGTGGGCGGTCCGCTACGAGCAGGGGACGGTGACCGACCACGCCACCGACGCGAACTTCACGGCGTACGTCGCGACCGGCGTCTGGCACCACTGGCGTTCCACCGCCGACGTCGACTTCGTGCGCTCGATGTGGCCCACGGTGCGGGCCGCGCTCGACGCGGTCGTGGCGATGCAGCGACCCGACGGCGCGGTGGCCTGGCTGCGTCACGCCGACGGCCGCCTCGTCGCCGAGGCGCTCGTGACCGGCAACGCCAGCATCCACCTCAGCCTGCGCTGCGGTCTCGCCCTGGCAGCGGTCGTCGGCGAGCCCCAGCCCGAGTGGGCGTTCGCGGCGGCCCGCCTGCGGCACGCACTCGACGAGCACGAGGACGCCTTCGAGCCCAAGACCCGCTTCTCGATGGACTGGTACTACCCCGTGCTCGGCGGTGCCCTGCGTGCGGACCTGGCCCACCACCGGCTGCAGTCCCGCTGGGCCGACTTCGTGGTCGAGGGGCGCGGCGCCCGGTGCGTCGACGACCAGCCCTGGGTCACCGGTGGCGAGACGGCCGAGCTGGTGCTGGCGCTCGACGCCGCGGGTCGCGCCGACGACGCGCTGCGGATCCTGGCCGACGTGCAGCACCTGCGCCGCTCCGACGGCACCTACTGGACCGGCTACCAGATGGAGCAGGACGTGTTCTGGCCCGACGAGCAGACCACCTGGACGGGCGGCACCATGCTGCTCGCGCTCGACGCCGTCACCCGCACCACGGCCGCGCACGGCCTGTTCCGCGGCGAGGGACTGCCGCTTCCCACCACGGACGTGGTCGAGACCGACGAGGAGTGCACGTGCCGCTCGGTCGCCTGACGTCCGCTCCACCGCTTCCCGCCGAGCGCGCGCGGGTCGCCGACGAGGTCCGCGGCTTCCTGCCGGGCGCCGAGGCCGACGCCCTCCGCTCCGCCGCCGCGACCTACCTGCGTCCCGGCGGTGTCGCGGTCGAGATCGGCAGCTACTGCGGCAAGTCGGCGGTGCACCTCGGCCACGAGGCGGAACGGGTCGGCGCGCGACTCGTCACGATCGACCACCACCGGGGCTCTGAGGAGCAGCAGGCCGGGTGGGAGTACCACGACGCCTCGCTCGTCGGCCCCGACGGCCGGATGGAGACCCTGCCGTTCCTTCGGGAGACGCTCGCGCTGGCGGATCTCGAGGGCACCGTGGACGTGGTCGCCGCCCGCTCGCCGCACGTCGCGTCGTGGTGGAGCACGCCGCTGGACCTGGTCTTCGTCGACGGCGGGCACACCGACGAGCACGCGACCGCCGACTACGCCGGGTGGGCTCCCCACGTCCGGCCCGGCGGCGCCCTGGTGGTGCACGACGTCTTCCCCGATCCCGCCGACGGCGGGCAGGCGCCCTACCAGTGCCTGTACCTGCCGGCCCTCGCCGACGGCTTCGTCGAGGTCCACGCCGAGGGCTCGCTGCGCGTGCTCGAGCGTCCCGCCTGAGCCCACCCACTGGACCGCGCTGGTCCGGTCGGGGCGCTCCCCCTAGGTTGGTGGACACCATGACGAGCCCCCTGACCGACGGCGACCTCACGCTCGAGCCGACCTCCGGGTCGCAGGAGTTCACCGGCTTCGCGGTCCTGCTGGCGGGCGAGCGGGTCGGCACGCTGGCGTTCCGTCGCGAGGAGCGTGACGTGCTGTCGGTGCGGTGGAACGTCGGCGAGCACGAGCTCGGCATCGCGGTCCGTGCGCTGCGCCTCGCCGTCCCGCACGCCTTCGACGAGCTCGGCGCCCAGCGGCTCGAGGCCCGGATCCCCGTCGATCGCACGGATGACGTCCGCGCCGCCTCGATCGCGGGACTGCGACGCGAGGGCATCCTGCGCGGAGCCGGGCCGTCCCCCGATCGCGTCCTGCTCGCGCGGATCGTGGGTGATCCGCCCCCGGTGAGCCGCGACGGGTTCATCGCGATCCTCAACGCCGGCCTCCCCACCAAGCGCGTCATCGCCCAGGGCCTGCTGCGCGACGAGGACGGGCGGCACCTGCTCTGCGAGCTCACCTACAAGACCGAGTGGGACCTGCCCGGTGGCGTGGTCGAGGTCGGCGAGGCGCCCGCGGTCGGTCTGGTCCGAGAGCTGCAGGAGGAGCTCGGTGTCACGGTCACGGTGCAGGGGCTGGTCACGGTCAACTGGCTTCCCGCATGGCGGGGCTGGGACGACGCGTGCGTGTTCGTGTTCGACCTCGGGGTGTCGTCGGCGGACCTCGTCGAGCGCATGACGCTGCAGCCGACCGAGATCGCCGCGGTCCACTGGTGCGACCCCGCGACCGTCCACGAGCGCGCGACGGCCGCGACGACCGAGCTGCTCGACGCCGTCGCGGGCGGCCCCCTGCCGCCGTATCGCGAGGCGCCGCTCTCGCCGGAGTGAGCGTCAGCCGACCTGGCCCTGCACGACTCCGCCGTACTGCGCCAGAGCGCGCGGCTTCGCCGATCCGCCCGGCAGGCTGACCAGGATCTGGTGGTAGTAGTTCAGGGTGCCGCTGCCGGCCTGGATGCCGTCCTCGAGCAGGGCCTGCTGCGGTGACCCGTCCGGCCAGGTGACCTTGCGGTCCTGATCCACCGTGTAGCGGTCGCTGCGCAGCAACGTGATGAACGCGAGGGCGCCGCCGTCGGCCGTGCGCAGCACGTACCGGACCTTCTCGGCTGCCCATGACTGCTCGAACTGCACGCCGTCGAGCGAGGAGTTCGCCTGGGCGACCTCACGCATCTGCCGGACAAAGGCGTCGTCGGTGATCGGTCCCGCGACGTCGGCGTCGGGGTCGGCGAGCGTCTTGGCGTACCCGTCGGCCGCCTCCTGCGCCGACAGGGCCATGCCACGCCCGTCGTCGGGCTTCACGGTGACGGCGTGCCCGCTCCCGTCGTGGCGCAGGTCGGGCAGGACGGTCGACGTGAGGGCCTCGGGCGTCGCGACGAGCAGCCACGGATCGACCGACGTCGCACGCTCGAAGACCTGCAGCCGGTTGACCTTGCGCTCGGTGTCGCGCACGACGGCGAACATCCAGAGCGGGTAGGCGCGGAACCTCGGCGTCTCGACCTGCGTGACGTCGATCGGACCGGAGTCCTCCTGACCGGCCTGGTCGAGCTTCTGCGAGACCTCGAAGGCACCGGTGTCGATCGCGAGGACCGGCCCGGTCTCGACGGTCGACAGCGGCTTGGGATCGAGCAGCTCGGCAGCGGCGTTGCGGACCTCGCGGTACCGCTCGTAGACCGCCGTGACCTGCGCTCGGGTGGCGGCGGGCTTGTCGATGGCCGACCCGTCGTCGCGCCGGTGCGGCACGGCGCACGCGGCCAGCGACGCGGCGACGGCCGTGGCGGTCAGGATCGCGGTGAGACGTCTCATCCCTGGGGCCCCTTGTCGCCCGTGTCGTCCTCGTCGACGATCTCGTACTCCCCCTCCAGCTCGGCCAGGTCGGCCTCGGTCAGCTCGTGCTCCACGCCGTCGTCGTCGACCCACACGTAGAGCGCCGGCTCGGGCTCCGGCTCCGGCTCCGGCTCCGGCTCCGGCTCCGGCTCCGGCTCCGGCTCCGGCTCCGGCTCCGACTGAGGATCGGGTCCAGCCTCCGGCCCGACGTCGAGCCCGTCCTCGAGACCGGGCCCCGGCTCGGGTTCCGGCTCCTGCTCGTGCTCCGGGCCCGGCTCCGGGTCGGTCGGGCGGACGGGCTCGGGCGCGGAGCCGTCACCCGCCTCATCGATCTGCATCTCGTCCACGACGTCGAACCCGCCTTCGGCGACCTCGGCCTCGGTGAGGTGGTGCTCGACGCCGTCGTCGTCGACGAAGACGTAGGTGATCTCCTCGTCCGAAGGCGCGCCGGGGTCGGGACCGGGCTCGACGTCGCGCAGCAGCGCGCCACGCACCACCAGTCGGCCGCCGAGGACCAGGCCGACGCCCAGCAGCAGCAGACCGATCCCCTTGGCGAAACCACCCTTGACGCCGTACGCCAGCGTCACCTCGAGGCCCGACAGGTTGGACGAGCCGATCGAGACGACCGCGAGCGAGACGGGCTCGTCGGGCAGGGTCGTCGAGATGCTCGCTCCGCCGAGTCCGGCCGAGTCGGCGATCCACCAGTCGAGTGCCGTCGGCGCGCCCTGGACGGTGGGCCGCTCGCCCTCGCGCTCGGACAGCGACACGTTCCACGGCGTGCGGAAGCGGGTCACCTCGACGTGGTCGACGTCGTCGACCAGGTCCTCCACGTCGACCGTGTGGCCCAGTCCGACGAAGATCGGCTTCTTGACCGGCACCTCGACCAGCACGTCGACCTGCACGTCGGCCCAGCGGATGACCCGCGGACCGGTGACGAGCACCGACGTCCTGGTGTCGATCTCGTGCGGCCCGGTGGTGCGTCGGCTGTCGGGTCCGAGAGCCACCGCGAGAGCCAGGCCCAGGAGCGCGCTCAGGACGCCGAGCACGACCAGCGCCCAGCCCGAGATCCTGCGCATGCGCGATTCCCCTCCGCGGTCGTTCCGATCGGCCGACCGGTCCCCTGACCCTACTGGTCGCCGAGGCGCCAGTCGGTGAAGTTGAGGTGGTTGGCGAACGGGTCGACGACCGTCATCACCCGTCCCCACGGCACGGTCTCGATCGTCGGACGGCTGAACGACGCCGTCTGCTCGGCCAGCTCGGCGTGGAGCTCGTCGAGCCCGGTGACCGGCAGGAAGAGGTGGGTTCCCGGCGTGCCGTCGCCGAAGTGGGCCGTGAGGTGGATCCTCAGGCCCGACCGCGACACCTGGGCGTACAACGGATCGGTCGGCGCTGACCGGCTCTCCCACTCCCAGCCGAAGCCCAGGAAGCCCTCGTAGAACCGCCGCGCCAGGCCCTCGTCGAAGACCCGGAGCATCGGGATCGCGGGCTGCAGCTCGACCACGGGAGGGACCTCAGTAGAGAGCCGCGGCGAGCGCCCGCCGCGCCGTCGCAACCCGCGGGTCGCCCTGGCCGACGACGGTGAAGAGCTCGATCAGCCGCTCGCGGACGGCCTCGCGCTCGTCGGCCGGCAGTCTCTTGACGAGCTGGATCAGCCGGTCGAACGCGTCGTCGACGTGACCCCCGGAGACGTCGAGGTCGGCGACCAGCAGCTGAGCGGCGACGTCGTCGGGGTCGTCGCCGGCCGCGGTCCGGGCCGCCGTGAGATCGGCGCCCTGGGTGCGGGACATCAACCGAACGCCCGCCAGCCGCTCCGAGATCTCGTCGTCGGCCGGATACTGGGCCTTGAGCTTCTCGTACTCGGCCACCGCTTCGTCGAGGTCGCCGGCGGCGAAGGCGGCGTCGGCTGCCGCGAACCGCGGGTCCTCGACCGGTTCCTCCGCGGCCTGGGTGTCGTCGACCGGCGCACCGGAGGCCTGCGCCCGCCCGGTGACCCCGTTCTGGACCGCGATCGTGACGAGCTCGTCGAGCACCTGGCGCAGCTGCGCGTCGTCGGCGGTGCCCTGCATCAGCGGCACCGGTTGGCCCTTGACCAGGCCGACGAGCGTCGGCACCGCCTGGACCTGGAAGGCCTGCGCGATCTGCGGACTGGTGTCGACGTCGACCCGCGCCAGCTGGATCTTGCCGTCGTACGTGTCGACGAGCGCGGCGACCTGGTCGTTGTACGTCTGCGCCTGCGGCGAACGCGGCGACCACAGCACGACGACCACCAGGTGGTTGATCGACGCCCGGACGACGTCCTGGAAGTTCTGTTCGGACACGTCGACCGAGTACGAGCCGCCGCCGGTGCCGGAGGCTCCGGCCGGTCCGGGTGCGGGAGCGGGCTGCCTGAGCGCCGAGAGGTCCACGGCGCCGCGTCGGGAGAACGTCATGTCGACCAGTCTAGGAAGCGGCCCGCACGCCGCTCAGGACGGGCGCTGCAGTCCGGCGATGCGGGGGTCGAGAGGTCCGCGAAGGCCTGCCGCCTGCACGACGCGCTGGATCGTCAGGTCGCGCTCGTCGGG
>JALRKU010000377.1 GCA_023254755.1 Aeromicrobium sp.
GCCGACGACATGGGCCTCGGCAAGACGCTGCAGGCGCTGGGGCTCGTCGCCCACGCCCGAGAGCACGGCGCCGCCCCGTTCCTCGTCGTCGCTCCCACGTCGGTGGTGAGCGCCTGGGTCGAGCAGGCCGCGACGCACACCCCCGACCTGGTGGTGCGGCCGGTCGTCGCGTCGGCTGCGCGGCGCTCCGAGACGGTCGCTGATGTGCGCTCCGGCGCTGACGTCGTCATCACGACGTACACGTTGTTCCGCATGGAGCACGACCAGTACGCGGAGCACTCGTGGGGCGGGCTGCTGCTCGACGAGGCGCAGAACGTCAAGAACCACCAGAGCAAGACGTACCACGCGGTGCGCCGCCTCGACGTCCCGTTCCGGCTGGCTCTCACCGGCACGCCGTTCGAGAACCGGCTGATGGAGCTGTGGTCGCTGCTGTCGATCGTGGCGCCGGGGTTGTACAGCTCCCCGTCGCGCTTCAAGCAGGTGGTCGCGCGGCCGGTCGAGCAGCTCGGCGACACGGCGACGCTGCAACGCTTCCAGCGCCGCATCCGGCCCTTCCTGCTGCGACGCACGAAGGAGCAGGTTGCCTCGGACCTGCCGCCGAAGCAGGAGCAGACCATCTCGGTCGAGCTGAGCTCACGCCATCGCTCGATCTACGACACGCACCTGCAGCGCGAGCGCCAGGCGGTGCTGGGCCTGGTCAAGGACTTCGACCGGAACCGGGTGGCGATCTTCCGGGCGCTCACCCGCCTGCGCCAGCTGAGCCTCGATCCGGGACTCGTCGATCCCGCGCACGAGGCAGTCGGGTCGGCGAAGCTCGACCTGCTGGCCGACCACCTCGGCGAGATCATCGCCGAGGGGCACCGGGTCCTGGTGTTCAGCCAGTTCACGGGGTACCTGAAGCGCGTCCGTGCGCGACTGGAGGCCGAGGGTCTCTCGCTGGCCTATCTCGATGGTCGAACGCGCCGTCGTGACGACGCCATCGACCGTTTCCGCTCCGGTGATGCGTCGGTGTTCCTCATCAGTCTGAAGGCCGGCGGTGTGGGTCTGACGTTGACCGAGGCCGACTACGTCTACGTGCTCGACCCGTGGTGGAACCCGGCCGCGGAGAACCAGGCGGTCGACCGAGCGCACCGCATCGGTCAGGAACGTTCGGTGATGGTCTACCGGCTCGTGTCGGCGAACACGATCGAGGAGAAGGTGCTGGCGCTCAAGGAGCGCAAGGCCGAGCTGTTCGCCCGCGTGCTCGACGGTGACGGTGCGATGTCCACCGAGCTCACTGCCGCTGACGTCGCCGCACTGTTCGACGACTGAGTCAGCGCGCGACGGCGTACTCGACCGCGAGGTCGATCAGCAGGGCCTCGGCGGCGGTGCGGCGTCGCGGTGGTGCGATGCCGTGTCCCTTGTGGGCGTGATGGCGGCGTGATCGGGGGACGAGGTTGTCGCCGCGGGTGGGGCCGGTGGGCCAGGGTCTGACGTGGTCGATGTCGCAGGCCCAGGCGGGGACGAGGCAGCCGGGGTGGGCGCACACTCCGTCGCGGAACAGCAGGGCCCGGCGCAGCTGGTCGGGAGCGAACCGTCCGAGGTGGTCGATGCTGAGCACGTCGCGGGTGACGGGATCGCGCAGGATGCGCCACCAGAAGGTGTTCTCGTTGTCGAGGAGCGGCTGCATCCAGGCGGCGGGGACGGCCCAGGCGCCGTCGGCGGACTCGGCGAACCCGGTGCGGGCGCCTGCGAGGACGTCGGCGTCGACGACGACCGCGATGTCGGTGTGCGGTGCCGGAGTGCCGTCGGTGTTGCAGGTGCCCCACGACGTGAGCAGGTCGGCGCGCTTCTGCGCCAGGGTGCGGTCGTCGGCCGGCAGGGAGCGGGCGTCGTGGTGGAGGCGTCGCTCGATGGCGCCTGCGGCGATCGAGGGGAGGTAGGCGTACAGGTGCGACATGCCGTCGTCGTCGTGGTCGATGCGCACGTGGCGTCGGGCCCGCTCGTCGGCGGCGCGGCGGGTGGACTGGTCGGGCTCGACGCGGCGGATGAAGCGGCCCAGCCAGCGCCGCAGCTCGGCGACCGTGCTGGTGGAGGCCGCGTCGAGGACCTCGCGGTCGAGTCGGGTGACCGACTCGGGGTGCGCGAGCCGCTCGACGGCGGCCGAGATCTCCCGGACGCGGGCGGCATCGAGCAGGCCGGTCTGGAACGCGGTCCAGGTGCGGGGCGTGCGGCTGCGGATGCGGTCGGCGATCGCGACGCGGGCGACGACCTGGGCCTCGGACAGGCCCGTCGCCTGGGCGATCTCGACGGCCACCGACGACCGGGCCACGTGGGCGTTCATCGGGTCGGTCGCGGACTCGGTGAGGGTCGCGCGGCGCGCGTCGGAGTAGCGCAGCAGCGCCGACCACTCCGCGGCCTCCGCGACGGCGCGCTGCCGGGTCAGGAGCGTGAGGACTCCCGGATCCTGGTCGCTGAGATCACCGTCGAACATGTGTTCGAGTCTAGTCGACCCTCCGGACATCGTCATTTGCGGATCCACAGTCGCGTCGGGCAGCGTGGATCCCGTGCCGCTTCCTCAGAACGACGTCGACCTCATCGCCCTGTGGTGTCGCGAGCGGGTGCCTGAGCGTCTGTGGGACAAGGTGAAAGTCGAGGCCGATGTGTCGGCGCGTCACGTCGACGTCGTCGAGGTCCGCCCGCCGTGGGACGGTGTCGGCGAGCACACTCGGTTCCCCATCGCTCGGCTCCGCTACACCCAGAAGACGGGCCGGTGGGCGATCTACTGGCGGGACCGAAACCTCGCGTTCCACGAGTACACCCGCAAGCGACCGAACCAGGACGTGAGGGTCCTGCTCGACTATCTCGAATCGTCCGAGGACCCGATCTTCTGGGGCTGAACGCGCGACAGAGTGTCGCGGTGACCTGAGAGACTTCCTGGGTGAGCGCGACCAAGGCGGCCGAGCGGGCCGAGCTGCACAAGACCATCTGGCGCATCGCCAACGACCTGCGCGGCAGCGTCGACGGCTGGGACTTCAAGTCGTACGTGCTCGGCATGCTGTTCTACCGGTTCATCAGCGAGAACCTGGTGGCCTACCTGAACCGGCTCGAGCGCGAGGCCGGCGACGCCGACTTCGACTACGCCCAGCTCACGGACGAGCAGGCCGAGTTCGGGCGCGCCACCACGGTCGACGAGAAGGGCTTCTACATCCTTCCGTCGGCGCTGTTCTCCACCGTGCGGGCGGGCGCCCGTCACGACGCCAACCTGAACGAGACGTTGTCGCAGGTGTTCCGCGACATCGAGGGCTCGGCCGTCGGCGCCGACTCCGAGGACGACCTCAAGGGCCTGTTCGACGATCTCGACGTCAACAGCAGCAAGCTCGGCAACACCGTGGCCAAGCGCAACGAGAAGCTGGTCAAGCTGCTCGACGCGGTGGGCGACCTCAAGCTCGGCAGCTTCACCGACAACACCATCGACGCGTTCGGTGACGCCTACGAGTTCCTGATGCAGATGTACGCCTCGAGCGCCGGCAAGTCGGGTGGCGAGTACTACACGCCGCAGGAGGTGTCCGAGCTGCTGGCGCGCATCACCGTGGTCGGCAAGACCGAGGTCAACCGGGTGTACGACCCGGCGTGCGGGTCGGGATCGCTGCTGCTCAAGTTCGCCAAGGTGCTGCCGAACGGGGTGCGGCAGGGGTTCTACGGTCAGGAGATCAACCTGACCACCTACAACCTGTGCCGCATCAACATGTTCCTTCACGACATCAATTACGAGAAGTTCGATATCGCACTGGGGGACACGCTTACTGAACCCGCGCACTGGGACGACGAACCATTCGATGCCATCGTTTCTAA
>JALRKU010000407.1 GCA_023254755.1 Aeromicrobium sp.
GGATCCTCGCCGGGACGCGGCGTGCTCGGGATGTCGGGGTCGCCCTCCGGCGTCGAGTTGGGGTCGGCCGGCGGTACGTCGAGTGGTTGGGTCACGATGTCCTCCTCGCGAAACCAGGTACCCGTCCTCCGCCGGCTCACCCGTCGCGTCCGGTCCTCGTCGTGGTGTGGAGCCCGTCGATGCTGGGTACCACCGGGGCAGCAGGACAGGAGGAGTCTGATGACCGAACCAGGACCCGGAGTCCCCGACCCCGAGCACGACCCCGACGTCGAGTCTCCGAACCCGTGGGGAGACCCCACCGCGCCGCCGAGCCCCGGCGGCCCACCAGCGCCGACCCCCGAGCGGGGCGCCGGCGAAGGGCGCTGAGCGCGTCATGACCGTGCGACACGTGGGGGTCGAGGAGGAGTTCTTCCTGGTCGACGACGACGGCAGGCTGGCCGCCGCGTCGGACGACGTCGTCAGCGAGGGCGGTGCCGAGCACGAGCTGTTCCTGCAGCAGGTCGAGACCGAGTCGCTCCCGCGCCACGACGCCAAGCAGCTGCGTGAGGACCTGGTGGCCGAGAGGCTGCACGCCGCCGCGGCCGCCGAGCGGGCGGGCTACCACCTGGCCGCGATGGGCGTCGACGCCGTCGGCGGAGCCGACCCGCGACCGACGCCCGCGCCGCGCTACCAGCAGATGGTCGACCGCTTCGGAGAGGTCGGACGTCACGCCCTCACCTGCGGGATGCACGTGCACGTCGAGGTGGCCGACGACGAGGCCGTCGCCGTCGTCGACGCCCTGCGTCCCTGGCACCCGGTCCTCATGGCCCTGTCCGTCAACTCCCCGTTCTTCCACGGTCGCGACACCCGCCACGCGAGCTGGCGTGGTCAGCTGTGGGACACCTGGCCGTCCGCCGGGCCCGTCGAGGCCTTCGGTGACCGGGCCACGTACGAGCGGGCCGTCGACGCCCTGCTGGCGTCGGGCGCGGCGCTCGATCGCCACATGCTCTACCTCGACGCGCGCATCGCGGAGGACTACCCGACCGTCGAGATCCGCGTGGCCGACGTGTGCACCGACGTCGACGACGCCGTGCTCGTGGCGGAGGTCGCGCGGGCCCTGGTCGAGACGGCCGTCACCCACCCCGCACCGGACGGGAGGTGGCGGATCGAGCTCCTCCGCGCGGCGCGATGGGCCGCGCGCCGTGACGGTCTGGAGGGAAGGCTGATGAATCCGCTGACGGCGTCGTTCGACCCCGCCGCCGACGTGCTCGACGCCCTGCTGGAGCACGTCGGACCGGCGCTGGACGAGGCAGGTTCGCTCGGCCTGGTCCGCGAGGGACTGCGCCGGTTGGGCGAGCACGGCACCGGTGCGGCTCGTCAGAGGTCCGCGGCCGGACGGGGGGCCGACGTGCGAGCGATGGTGAGCGACGTGGTCGAGCGGACCACCCGCCACTGACCCCCCCCAGAGAAGCTCCGTCGGCAGCCGCGTGCGACGCCGCCTCGCGACGCACCACGGCCCCCGGCGGGTGCCGGGGGCCGTGACGTGTGGACGCGGTGCGTGAGGGCGTCAGTGCTTGAACGCGTCCTTCACCTTCTCGCCCGCGTCCTTGAGGTCGGCCTTGG
>JALRKU010000467.1 GCA_023254755.1 Aeromicrobium sp.
ATCATCGCCTTGGCGCGCGGCTCGAAATGCGGGCGCTTCGGCAGGAGATCAAAGCGCGCCTCGCCGAAGTTCTCGGGCTTCACCGGCCCCGCGAGCAGGCCGTCCCGCTGCAGGAGCGAGGCCAGCGCCAGCGTGCCGAGGCCGAGCTGACCCGCCTGCACGCCTCGATCGAGAGCCTCGAGGTCCGCACGCTGCTGTCGGGCGAGTACGACGAGCGCGACGCGATCGTCACGATCCGCTCGGGTGCCGGCGGCGACGACGCCACCGACTTCGCCGAGATGCTGCAGCGCATGTACCAGCGCTGGGCCGAGCGCCACAAGTACGCCGTCGAGGTCTACGACACCTCCTACGCCGAGGGCGCCGGCATCAAGTCCGCGACCTTCGCGGTCAAGGCGCCGTACGCCTACGGCACCTTGTCGGTCGAGTCCGGCACCCACCGCCTGGTGCGCATCAGCCCGTTCGACAACCAGGGCCGGCGCCAGACGTCGTTCGCCGCGGTCGAGGTCGTGCCGGTGCTGGAGCAGACCGACGAGATCGACATCCCCGAGGAGGAGATCCGCGTCGACGTCTACCGCTCGTCCGGTCCCGGCGGGCAGAGCGTCAACACGACCGACTCCGCGGTGCGGCTCACGCACCTGCCGACCGGAACGGTCGTCAGCTGTCAGAACGAGAAGAGCCAGCTGCAGAACAAGGCCAGCGCGATGGTGATCCTCAAGGCCAAGCTGCTCGCCCTGAAGAAGGCCGAGGAGCGGGCCCAGCTCGACGAGCTGCGCGGCGACGTCCAGGCCTCGTGGGGCGACCAGATGCGCAACTACGTGCTCAACCCGTACCAGCTGGTCAAGGACCTGCGCACCGAGCAGGAGACCGGCAACACGCAGGCCGTGCTCGACGGCGAGATCGACGAGTTCATCGAGGCCGGCATCCGCTGGCGTCGCAACAGCGAGAGCTGATGCGCACGCCCCGCTGGTCAGGCGGGCTCACACTCTCGGGGGCTGCGTCGTCGTAGAGGTGTGAGCACCCGAGGACCTCGGGACCCGCCTCGCGGGCCGCGATCCGCGACGTGTGGATCGTGGTCAACCCGCACCAGCTTCGCGGCTGGGTCTGATCGCCTCGGTCAGGCGCGGCTCGCGCCGCGAGCGCGAGTGCTCAGCGCCCGGACGCGGCCCGCGCGGCCTGCTCGATCCGGTCGCGGTGGGCGGCCCAGTCCTTGCCCGGCGGGAGGTTCGTGCCACCCTCGCGCAGGCCGGCGGCTCCGTCGATCAGCTCGCGCACGATGTCGGCGTGACCCGCGTGCCGGTGCAGCTCGGTGGTGACGTGGACCAGCACCTGGTGCAGCGTGACGTCGCGGTGGCCGGGTCGCCACCAGGGCACGACGCCGGGAGCGTCGAGCGGCAGCTCGGCGATCGTGGTGTCGGCGTGGGCCCACGCGCGCTCCCAGAGCCCCAGCACGTCGTCGCGGGTCTCGCCCTCGTGCGCCCACATGTCGGCGTCGTCCTCGGTGCCGTCGTCGAAGAACGCGTCGATCTCGGGCAGCGGGCGGTCGAAGACCCGGGCGAAGTAGCCGCCCGACGTGATGGCGACGTGCTTGACCAGCCCGAGCAGGTTGGTGCCCGTGGTCACGAGGGGTCGGCGGACGTCGTACTCGTCGAGCCCCTCGAGCTTCCAGATCAGGGCGTCGCGGCCGACGTGCAGGTAGCGGACCAGGTGCTCCTTGTGATCGGACATGCCTCGACCCTGCCACCCGGCGGCGACAGGGTCGAGGGCTCCGAGGACTAGTCGCCGCTGGAGAACGCGGCGTCGAACGCGGCGTCGGGGGCGTCGAACAGGTTCCTCCGCACGAACTCGATCGCCTCGGGGGCGCCGAGCAGGCGGTCCATGCCGGCGTCCTCCCACTCGATCGACACCGGGCCGTCGTAGCCGATCGTGTTGAGCATGCGGAAGCACGCCTCCCACGGGACGTCACCGCGACCGGTCGAGACGAAGTCCCAGCCGCGCCGCGGGTCGGCCCACGGCAGGTGCGACCCGAGGATGCCGTTGCGACCGTTGCCGACCTGCTTCTTCGCGTCCTTGCAGTCCACGTGGTAGATCCGGTCGCGGAAGTCCCACAGGAAGCCCAGCGGGTCCAGGTCCTGCCACACGAAGTGCGACGGGTCCCAGTTCAACCCGAAGGCCGGACGGTGGTCGACGGCCTCGAGGGCGCGCTGCGTGGTCCAGTAGTCGTAGGCGATCTCGCTCGGGTGCACCTCGTGGGCGAAGCGCACGCCCTCCTCGTCGAACACGTCGAGGATCGGGTTCCAGCGGTCGGCGAAGTCCTGGTAGCCGGCGTCGATCATCGCCGGCGACGCGGGCGGGAACATCGCGACGTACTTCCAGATCGACGAGCCGGTGAAGCCGATCACCGTGTCGACGCCGAGCATGCGGGCCGCGCGGGCGGTGTGCTTCATCTCCTCGGCGGCGCGCTGGCGCACGCCCTCGGGATCACCGTCGCCCCAGACCCGGGCTCCGACGATGTCGTGGTGGCGCTGGTCGATCGGGTCGTCGCAGACGGCCTGACCCTTCAGGTGGTTGGAGATCGCGTAGACCTTGAGCCCGTGCTGGTCGAGCACGTCCTTGCGGGTCTGGATGTAGTCCGGGTCCTCCACGGCGGCCCAGGGGTCCAGGTGGTCGCCC
>JALRKU010000038.1 GCA_023254755.1 Aeromicrobium sp.
TCCGACCGTGGTCGACCCAGCTGAAGGTCGCGACCGACGCCGGCACCGTGTGGTTCAAGGCGAACGGCACCGCGGGCCGTCACGAGCCGCGCCAGCAGCAGCTGCTCGCCGAGCGGCTCCCGGACGCGTTCGACGCGCCGCTGGCGATCGACGCCGACCGCGGTTGGATGCTCACCGAGGACCGCGGCGCGACGTGGGGCGATCGCAGTGACCCGGGGTTGGAGCAGTGGTGCGAGCTGGTCGTCGAGGCGGCCCGGGTGCAGCAGGAGCTGGTGACCGAGGGCGACGTCCTGCGCGGACTCGGCGTGCCCGACTGCTCGCCCGCGACGGTCACCGCCCGCTTCGACCGGTTCGTCGAGGTGATGGCAGGCCTGCCGGACCACCACCCGTCGCGGGTGCCGCCCGAGCTGCGCGTGCGACTGGAGCAGCGGCGGTCGGCGCTCGCCGACGCCGTCGTCGCGCTGCAGGAGTCCCGCCTGCCCACCACGTGGCAGCACGGGGACCTGCACCCGTGGAACGTCTTCGTGGTGGGCGACCGCCTGCGCCTGTTCGACCTGGGCGACGCGCAGTGGGCGCACCCCCTGGAGGTGCTGAGCGTGCCGTTCGGCTGGATCACCGAGCGCACCGAGCTGCCGTGGGAGCCCGTCGCCGAGGCCTACGCCGATGCCTGGGGGGTTGCGACCGGTGCGCTCGCCGCCGACTGGCAGGCCGTCGGTCTCACCCAGGCCGTCAACCGCGTCCTGACGTGGTGGGTCTCGCTCGCCGAGGCGACCGGCGAGGAGTGGCAGGAGTGGGGCGACGCCCCGCTGTACCACCTGAGCCGGGTGCTCGACGCGTGACGCCGACGCCCTTGCCACCCAGCCGGTGGGACTTCTCCCCGGCGTCCTGGCCGGACGACGACTGCGTCGCGGCTGGCGCCGATCTCGAGCCCTCGACGCTCGTCGACGCCTACCGGCACGGCGTCTTCCCGATGCCTCACGACGACCTGCTGCTGTGGTGGTCGCCGATGCGCCGCGGCGTCCTGCGACCCGGCGACCTGCGCCTGTCGCGGTCGCTGGCCCGCTCGGTGCGCCGGTTCGACGTCTCCGTGGACACCGCCTTCGCCGACGTGGTCGACGCGTGCGCCGACCCCTCGCGTCCGGGCGCGTGGATCGACCTGCCGATCCGCGACGCGTACACGCGGCTGCACGAGCTGGGGTGGGCGCACTCGGTCGAGGTGTGGAGCGACGGCGAGCTGGTCGGTGGCCTGTACGGCGTGGCGATCGGCGGGTTGTTCGCGGGCGAGTCGATGTTCCACCGCGCCACCGACGCGTCGAAGGTCGCCCTCGTCGAGCTGGTCCGTCGCTGGGGCGACGGGCTGATCGACACCCAGTGGAGCACCCCGCACCTGGCGTCGCTCGGCGTCTCCGAGCTCCCCCGCGACGACTACCTGACGATGATCGCCGACCTGGTGCTCGAGCCACCTCGAGAGGTGTGGTGACGGCGCGGAATCCCCTTTACCGCACGGGAAATCCGCGACACGCCCCACCCCCGGGGTCGTGAACGCCGATGGGGTGGTCCATAGACTGGCGGCACAACGGAAATTCCGATCAGTTCTAGGAGATCTTGTGGCACTGTCCCGCAACGACCTCGTGGCAGCACTCGCCGCGAAGGCCGACACCACCAAGTCCGAGGCCGACGCCGTCCTGTCCGCGTTCAGCGAGGTGCTGCTCGAGTCGGTCGCCAAGGGTGAGAAGGTCTCGATCCCCGGCATCCTCGCCGTCGAGCGCGTCGAGCGCGCCGCCCGTACGGGCCGCAACCCCTCCACGGGCGAGACCATCGACATCCCGGCCGGCTTCGGCGTCAAGGTGAGCGTCGGCTCGCGCCTGAAGACCGCCGCCAAGTAGTTCTCGGCTGTCCCGACAGGGGCGTCACCCGCGAGGGTGGCGCCCCTGTCCGCGTCTCGGGGCGTCGACGCGTGACACCATGCGGCCATGGTCGACGGTGCACGCAGGGCGGGAGGCACGCCCTACCTGCGTCTGGCCCGCGAGTGTCCTGAGCACGCCGGCTGGCGGATGCCCGTCGGGCTCGTGGTCGCCGTCGCCGCCTACTTCACGCTGTCGACCGTGCTGCTGGGCTATGCGCTGGTCGCGCTGGCGTCGTCCGAGGCCGACGTCGACCGGTTCATCGACTCGCTCGATCTCGACACGTCGAACATCTGGCTGACCGGCCTGGCGTTCCTGCTGGTGGCGTTCATGCTTCCCGCGATGATGCTCGGTCGCTTCGTCGGGGGCCCGCGCCCAGGCGACCTGTGGTCGGTCGAGGGTCGGATCCGCTGGCGCTGGCTCGGCTGGTGCTCGGCGCTCGCGCTGGTCGTCTACGGCGTCGTCATCGTCGTGGCGATCGCGCTGTCCGGCGGCACGGGACCCGACGTCGACGCCGACGCGGTGATCGCGATCGCGGTCGTGCTGGCGGTCGTGCCGTTCCAGGCGACGGCCGAGGAGGTCGTGTTCCGGGGCCACCTGATGCAGATGGTCGGCACGTGGACCCGGTGGGCGTGGGTTCCCGTCGTGGTGTCGACGCCGCTGTTCGTCGCGGGCCACACGTACGACGCGCTGGGGCTGGTCGACGTCGGGATCTTCGGGCTCACGGCCGCCGTGCTGGTCGTCCGCACCGGAGGTCTGGAGGCGGCGATGGCGGCGCACGCGGCCAACAACGTGGTGCTGCTCGTGATCGACTCGGTGGGCGTCCGCTCGGACTCGCTGACCGACCCGGGCGTCGTCGACCTGCTGCCCACCGTGCTCACGAGCGCGCTGATGCTCGGCGGTGTGGAGGTCCTGTTCCGGCGGCAGGGTCTGCGGCGCACGCGTCCGCGCCTGCCGGATCCGCCGTCGCGCGTCCCCGTCGCCGGGTTCCCCCCGGCGTGGCCCGTCCCCGGCGGGCCCGAGGCGCCCGGCCCGGCGACCGGAGCACCGGCGCCGGCACGCGTCCCTCCGCCGTACCCGGGCGAGATCTCGCCCCACTGGCCCTACGCCTGACGGCGAGCCGAACCAGCCGTCCCGACGGGGAGGGCGGGGGGTCAGACGGTGGGGCGACCGGCGCCTTCCCAGGCGTCCATGCCGCCGGTCAGGTTGACGACGTCGTGGCCCTGCGCGGCGAGCCACGCGGTGGCGCGGGCCGAGCGTCCGCCGACGTGGCACACGACGAGCGTGCGCGTCTGCGGGTCGAGCTCGCCGACGCGCTCGGGCAGCGTGCCGAGGGGCACGTGCAGGGCCCCGTCGATGTGCCCGGCGTCCCACTCGTGCTGCTCCCGGACGTCGACGACGAGCAGGTCGGACGGCAGGGGATCGGGCAGGTCGGCGACGGTCACGGACGGCAGGTCGGCATCGTTCATGCGTCCATGGTGCACGGGATCCGCACCCCCGCACGACACGGCGTCGCGCGATCCCCCCTCGCACGCGCGGCCCGCTCCCGTTACCGTAGGGACTGCCGTTCCAGCGGTGAGGACCGACCACACCGCTCCCTGGGAGGTGTCACGTGGGCGCGCACGACGTCATCCGGCTGCCGTTCGAGGCATCCTCTCCGGCGATCGCGCGCACCCGTCTGGCCTCGTTCCTCACGGTCAACCGGGCGTCCAACCAGGTCATCGACGACGCCCTGATCGTCATCAGCGAGATGATCGCCAACGCCGTCAGCCACGGCTCACCTGCAGCCGACGGAGCCATCGAGATCGGCTGGTCGATCAACGGAGACCTCCTCGAGCTGAGCGTCACCGACTCCGGTGTCGGGGCGTCGCTCAAGCCGGTCGACTTCGACGAGGACTCCCTCAGCGGCCGCGGTCTCGCGATCATCAACCGGGTCGCCGACCGCTGGTGGGTCGACCTCGAGAACGGCACGCGGGTCAACGCGGCCCTCACCCTGTCGCGCTGACCCTCGCGCCGTAGGGTGACGTCCCATGGGCAAGAAGGCGCGTCAGAGGAACCGAGCCGTCAAGCGCGAGCGCATGCCGTTCGTCGCGCGGACCTTCGAGGGTCTGCCGAGCGAGGTCGACTGGATCGCGATGCGCGAGTTCGTGCCGTCCGCCACCGCCACGGTGCGCCTCGCCGACGGTGGTCGCGAGGTGCAGATCTGCTCGCTGCTGCCGGGTGGCGGAGCGGGCCTGGTGCGTCCCGACGGGACGATCTGGGTCGGCCTGCAGGTCCTGCACAACTTCGGTGACGTCTCGCGCGACCTCGCCCACGTGATCGACCTGGCCCAGCAGCTCGAGCCCGGCACGCCCGTCACGATGACCGACCCGGGCGTCGGCCCGCGGCTGCAGGACGTGCTCGACACCTCGGCGCCGTTCGAGGTCGCCGTCCACGAGGGCTTCGACTACTGGCTCGAGGACATCGACGCCGACGACAACGCCCAGGCGCTGCTCGAGGACGCGAACGAGAGCGTCGCGCCGACCACGCGGCTGTCGTCGGTCGAGGGCGCGTACTGGACCGAGATGGGCGCCCACCGCTACCTGCGCTGGGTGCTGGACCACGACGACACCCGGCTCCTCGATGCGCTCGCCCGCCTCCAGGCGGCCGGCGACGACACGCTGGCCGACGGCGCGCTGATCGGCCACTTCCGCGCCCACGGACTGCTGGTCCCGGTCTGGGAGGTCGAGGTCGGTGCCGACGAGCTCGAGGAGCCGATCACCGCCCTGCGCGCCCGCCTCGACGCCGCCCTCGCCGCCGACGCCGCCCTGACCCAGCAGGAACGCTCGGCCCGCCAGAACATCATCAGCCGCCAGGTCGCGATCCGCTGAGTCTCACCCGTCCCAAGTTTCCCACGGTGGCGTGTGAAACCCCCCATGACGACAACAAGCTTGTTGTTGCCAACCCCGGTTTCCCACGCTGCCGTGTGAAACTTGGGACGCCTGGGACAGCCCTCAGTCCCGCAGGACCGGGCAGCTCATGCAGCGGGGGCCGCCGCGGCCGGAGCCGAGCTCGGAGCCGCTGATGGCGACGACCTCGATGCCGTGCTCCTCGAGCCGGGCGTTGGTCTGCTCGTTGCGCTCGTAGGCCACCGCGAGGCGGGCGTCGATCGCCAGGGTGTTGTTGCCGTCGTCCCACTGCTCGCGCTCGGCGGTGACGGGGTCGAGGCCGGTGTCGATCGCGTGCAGCCGGTCGATGCCCATGGCCTCGGCCGCCACGTCGAAGAACGATCCCTCGGCGCCGATCGTCAGGTCGTCGACGCCGGTCACGGGGACGGCGCGCAGGTCGGCCGCCATGTTCGGGTAGATGACGACGGTGTCGACGTCGACCATGGTCACGATCGTGTCGAGGTGCATCGTGGCGCGTTCCTGCGCGATCGGCACCGCGAGCACCGTGTGCGCCAGACCGGCCGACAGCACTTGGCGGGCGAACCGCTCGAAGCCCGCCGGCGTGGTGCGCTCGCCGATGCCGACGGCCACGACCCCGGGCGCGAGCAGCAGCACGTCCCCACCCTCGAGGTGCTCCAGGTGCGGCCCGTGCAGGCGCTCGACCCCGGCGAACCGCGGGTGGTGCGTGTAGATCAGGCCCGTCAGCTGGGTCTCGCGCACGCGCGCCGGCATCGCCAGCGACGTGACGGCGACGCGGCCGGGCAGCCAGACCGACGAGTCGCGGGTGAAGAGCAGGTTGGGCA
>JALRKU010000041.1 GCA_023254755.1 Aeromicrobium sp.
AGCAGGCCGGGGACGAGCAGCCCCAGGCCGAGCAGCCCCAGGACGAGCAGCCCCAGGACGAGCAGCCCCAGGACGAGCAGCCCCAGGACGAGCAGCCCCAGGACGAGCAGCCCCAGGACGAGCAGCACCAGGACGAGCAGCCCCAGGACTGAGGGCGCGTCAGCCGCCGACGTGGCGGGCCAGGAAGGTCCGGGTGCGAGGGTCCTGCGGGTCGCCGAGCACCTGGTCCGGCGTGCCCTGCTCCACGATGCGCCCGCCGTCGAGGAACACGATGCGGTCGGCGACGTCGCGGGCGAACGGGATCTCGTGCGTCGCCATGACGATCGTCTGACCGCTCGCCGCGAGATCGCGCACGACGTCGAGGACCTCGCCCACGAGCATGGGGTCGAGCGCCGACGTGACCTCGTCGAGCAGCAGCAGACGGGGCCGCATGGCCATCGCGCGCACCAGCGCGACCCGCTGCTGCTGACCGCCCGAGAGCGAGTCCGGGTAGGCCGCCGCCTTGTCGTCGAGGCCGACCCGCGCCAGCAGCTCGTGGGCGGCACGACGGGCGTCGCCGCGCCCTGCACCGAGCACCCGCCGCGGGCCGAGCGCCACGTTGTCGAGCACGGTCAGGTGCGGGAACAGGTTGAAGGACTGGAACACGATGCCGATGTCACGGCGGACCAGGTCGACGTCGACGGCCGGGTCGCTGATCTCGACGTCGTCGAGCCAGACGTCGCCGTCGTCGGTCGTCTCGAGCAGGTCCAGACAGCGCAGCAGGGTCGACTTGCCCGAGCCGGAGGCGCCGAGCAGGCAGACGACCTCGCCGGCCGCCACCTCGAGGTCGAGGGCGTCGAGGACGACGTGGTCGCCGTAGGCCTTGCTGAGTCCGGAGATGTGCAGCACGGTCACGCTCCCGCCTGGCGCCGCAGCGCCCGGATGCCGAGCCAGTCGGTGAACCGCGCGAGCGGGATCGTGACGGCGATGAAGAACAGCGCCGCGACGCCGATCGAGGTGAAGTTGAAGGTGTCGGCCTGGTAGACGCTCGCGGCGCGCAGCGCCTCGACGAGCCCGATCGCCGACAGCAGCGCGGTGTCCTTCTGCAGCGACACGAAGTCGTTGATGAGCGGAGGAGCGACCCGGCGGACCGCCTGGGGCAGCACGACGTGCCGCAGCGTCTGGCCGTACGACAGGCCGAGCGCGCGCCCGCTGGCCCACTGGGTCGGGTGCACCGACACGATGCCGGCGCGCAGCACCTCGGCGACGTACGCGCCGTAGCTCAGGGTGAGCGCGATGGCACCGAGCCAGAACAGGCTGGTCGGCAGGCCCGCGAGGCCCAGGGCCGGGAAACCGAAGCCGACCAGCAGCACGACCAGCAGGGTGGGCACGCCGCGGAAGACGTCGGTGTAGATGGTCGCGAGGATCTTGAACGGCAGCAGCGCCGGCGAGGGGACGACCCGCACGATCGCGACCACCAGGGCGACCGCGAGCACCAGCACCTCGACGACCAGGAAGAGTCGCACGTTCAGCCAGAACGCTTCGGCGATCGCGGGGAACGACTCGCGCGCGTGGTGCCAGCTGAAGAACGTCTCCCGCACGCGGTCCCAGCCCGGCGCGCTCACGACACCGACGACGATCGCGCCGAGCACG
>JALRKU010000141.1 GCA_023254755.1 Aeromicrobium sp.
CTGCTGCACCGCCTTGTCGAGAGCGAGCTGCCGCATGGTCTGGGCTTCGTCGGCTCGATGTACACCGATGCTCCCTCGTGGAAAACCGACCGCGAAGGCCGAAAGTTGGCCTTCGACGCTGAGACCGACGAGCAGCTGCACGGCGGCTACGGGTTCATGTCGGAGTACCCGATCTCCAAGGCGTACCTCGACACGCGCATCCAGACGATCTACGGCGGCACGACCGAGATCATGAAGGAGATCATCGGCCGCGGGATGGGCCTCTAGTCGCCGGAGCGGCGGCGGACGATCTCGCGCTTGCCCTCGTCGACGGCGCCCTCGTAGGCGCTGACCAGGGCCGCGATGGTCAGCGGCTTGAAGCGCTCGACCAGGGCGCTGATGTCCTCGGGGCTGCGGCCCGCCTCGCGGAGCGCGGGCCACCAGAGCGTGCGGAACACCTCGGTGAGGTCGGCGGCGGCCTTGCGGCCGGCCTCGTCGAAGATCTTGCGCGACGCGTGCGCGACCGCGAGCGGCAGGTCGGTGTCGAGGAACTGCACGCCGATCGCGAGGTGGGCCGGCGCGACCTGGAACACGTCCTCCTCGGGCGTCGGCTCGATGACGCCGACCGCGACGAGGATCTCGAGGTCGTCGGCGCTGAGCTCGCGGCCCGTGCGGGCCTCGAGCTGCTTGCGGTCCAGCACCTCGGGCAGGTCGGTGCTCCACGGGGCGAGCAGCGTGCGGTGCAGCGCGACCTGCTCCGGGGTGGCGTCGTCGGGGATCTTCTCGAGGTATCCCTCGATCGCCGACAGGGTGAACCCGTGGGCCTGCAGCTCCTTGACCAGCTCGAGCCGCGCGATGTGATCGGCGCCGTAGTAGCCGTTGCGCCCTTCGCGGCGCGGCGGCGGGATGAGCCCGCGTCCCGCGTAGAAGCGCACCGTCCGCACCGACATGTCGACGCGCGACGCGAGCTCGTCGACGCTGAGCGTGGCGGTGTCGGCGGAGGTCACGCCCCGAGACTATGCCAGCGACGCTGTCACGGTCACGTGTGGAGAGGCGCCGAGCAAATTCCGGCACCCCGGCTACCACTCTGACAGTGATGGTGTCACAATCGAGAGCAGCGCGGCCGTGACAGGCCCGCACCCCACCCCGTCTTGGAGGACCGTTCCATGGCCGAAGCATTCATCTACGACGCCATCCGCACGCCGCGCGGCCGCGGCAAGAAGACCGGCTCGCTGCACGAGGTCAAGCCGATCTCGCTCGTCACGGGCCTGATCGAGGAGATCCAGAAGCGCAACCCGTCGCTCGACCCGAACCTCATCGACGACGTCGTGCTCGGCGTCGTGTCGCCGGTCGGCGACCAGGGCGCCGACATCGCGAAGACCGCTGCGCTGGCCGCGGGCCTGCCCGACACCGTCGCGGGCGTGCAGCTGAACCGCTTCTGCGCGTCGGGCCTCGAGGCCGTCAACCAGGCCGCCGGCCGGGTCCGCTCGGGCTGGGAGGACTTCATCCTCGCCGGCGGTGTCGAGTCGATGAGCCGCGTGCCGATGGGCAGCGACGGCGGCGCGTGGGCCATGGACCCCCGCACCAG
>JALRKU010000242.1 GCA_023254755.1 Aeromicrobium sp.
TGCGCGAGGAAGGCGTCCACGCACTCGTCCGGCCGCGACTCCGCGGCGCCGGCGGCGCTGACCCGCGTGGTCGGCAAGCACTGCGAGGCCGGCGACATCGTCGTCAAGGACGAGTTCCTGCCCGGCGACGTCCGCGCCGGCGACCTGCTCGCCGTGCCGGGCACCGGTGCGTACTGCCGATCGCTGGCGAGCAACTACAACCACGTGCCGCGCGCCGCGGTGGTGGCGGTGCGCGACGGCGAGGCGCGGGTCATCGTGCGCCGTGAGACCGAGGACGACCTGCTCGGCCTCGACGTCGGCTGACCAGGCGACGAGGACGACGCCGATCTACCGTGAGGTGGTGGACGGACCCGAGCTGACCGACGACGGCCACCACGTCGTCGTCGGCGGTCGGCGGTGGCGCACGACGGACCCCTCGATCCCGGGCCCGCTGGCGGCCGAGCTGCGATCCGAGCTGATGGCAGCACGCCGCGCGGTGAAGGACCAGGGCGACGCGGCACGCCACCGGGTGCAGGACGCGAAGGTCGCGCTCGGCGAGCGGGGCGAGCCGTGGTGGGAGCCCACCGACGAGGGCCGCCGCGACCGCGTCGAGGCGACCATCCGCGCGCTGCTGCGCCACCGCGACCCCGACCGCACGATCTGCCCCAGCGACGCGGCCCGCGTCGTGGGCGGCGAGCGCTGGCGGCCCTGGGTCGCGGTCGCTCGCGACGTCGCCGCGCAGCTCCACGCCGCAGGTCAGGTCGAGGTGCGTCAGAAGGGCCGGCGCGTGGATCCCGACGAGGCGCGTGGGCCGGTCCGGATCGGACGCGGACCGCAGTGGACCGACTGAGCTACCGGACCACGAGGTCCTTGAACCACGAGTCGGTCACGTAGTCGGTCTCCCACCCCATGGACCGGTAGAGCTGGTCGGCGTTGGTGGGGGAGTCGGCGTCGACCTCCAGCCCGACACGGTTCCGACCTCGTCGGGCGGCGTCGGCGATCACGGCGTTGAGCAGGGACTTCGCGACGCCCCGGCCTCGCGCGTGCCGGTTGACGCCGATGTACTCGACGTACGACCCCTCGGGCCCGTCCAGGCCGGGGGAGACCGAGCAGACCACGGCGCCGGCGGGCACCAGGGAACCGTCCTCGCCGGTGATGCCGGCGATCCACCACTGGTCCCAACGGTGGCCCGGCTCCTCGCGCATCCGCTGCACGAACTCGGGGAACGACTCGCGGTAGTTGTTGAAGTGGTCCTCGAACGAGGTCTCGAGCATGTGGTGGACGACCTGGAGGTCGGCCGCGACCGGCATCCCGTTCTCGTGCTTGTCGACCGGACGGATCGTCACGCCCTCGCGGGGCGCGAGAGCGGCCTCCTCCGGGAGCACGGGACGCTCCATGTGCAGCCACGTGCGCCGCTTCGTGTAGCCGGCGGCTCGCAGCCACGTGACCTGACGCTCGTCGCCGGCGAACGGGCTCTCGTCGAGGCGTGTCTCCTCGACTCCGCGCAGTCGGGCCATCGCCAGCGCAGCCTGCTCCGCCCAGGCGTAGAAGACGGCCGCGATCTCGTCGACCTCGGCCACGTCGCGGTCGAAGTAGCCCCACACCAGAGCACGTCCGGCGGCGCGGTCGTGCACCGTGATCCAGGCTCGGGGCACGTCGTCGGCACCCACCGCGACCAGCTGTCGACGGGTCCAGGACGCCTGGCCGGCCACCTCGTTCTCGATGCCGCGCGGGTCGACGTGCGCCTCGCCGGTGCCCTGCACCTCGTCGAGCCGGCGCAGGTGCACCAGAGCCTCGACGTCGGCGAGCACCGGGACGCGGGCGGTCCACGGATCGGGCAGATCGGGCAGGGCGGCGTCGAGGTCGGTCATCGCCTCGATCCTATGAGTGCGCCGCCTCGGCGTGCCGGTCGGCGGTCCGACGGTCCCGCCACGACGTGGCGCGGTGGGCCGCGAGGGTCACGACAGGCCGGCGAGTCGCAGCAGGGCCGTGACCGCGACCGCGACGACCACCGTGCCGATGGCCGACACGCCGCGCCAGGCCGCCAGTGCGGCGACGCCGACCCCGATCGTCAGCGCGCCGACCTCCCACCGATCACCGTCGGCGAGCGTGCTCGTGACGACCAGCGCCGTCAGCAGGGCGGGGGCCATCAGCGCGATGACGCCGGAGAACCGCGGCGGCAGGTCGCGTCCGCCCAGCAGCACCGGGCCGGCCCCCTTGATGAGCGCGGTCGTGACGATCAGGGCACCGAGAGTGATCCAGAACGCGGTCACGGCAGGGTCCTTCGCAGGCCCCACAGCGCGGCGAGGGCCGCGGCCAGGATCGGCACGCCGGGCGGTGCGACGGGAACCAGCGCGAGGGCGATCAGCCCGCCGGCGACGGCGACTCCGGCGCGCGTGCGGTCGCGCAGCTCGGGGACGAGGATCGCGACGAAGAACGCCGGATACACCGCGTCGAGGCCCCAACGGTCCAGGTCGCCGATCGCGTCGCCGGCGAGCAGGCCGACGAGCGTGCCCGTCTGCCACGTGACGAACTGGGGCAGCGAGGTGCCGAACAGCAGCCAGCGGTCGAACGTGCCGTCGGGTCGGGCGGCGACGGCCCACGAGGAGTCCACGACCGTCTGTCCCTGCAGGAAGCGGCGGACCGGTCCTCCGGGCAGGGACGGGGCGAGACCGATGCCCATCGGGAGGAACCGCGAGTTCATCAGCACGCCGGCGCCGACGGCCGCTGCCGGGGATCCGCCGGCCACCAGGACGGCCAGCGCCGAGAACTGAGCCGATCCGGCGAACACGAGCAGCGACATGAGCATGGGCCCCACGACGCCGTAGCCCGCCTCGCGGGCCAGCACCCCGAAGGACAGCGACAGCACCAGGCCGGCGACCGCGAACGGGATGCCGGTCCGGACGCCCTGACGGAAGGCGTCGCGGTCGGCGGGTGTCACCAGGTCACTGTCGCAGAGCGTCGGGACGCGCGGCGAGTCGCCGCGGTCCGGACCCGTCGGCGCCCAGGCGGTCGTCCGGGTTGGCGAGGGTGCAGCTGCGCAACGACAGGCACCCGCAGCCGATGCACCCGTCGAGGTCGTCGCGCAGTCGGGTGAGCTGCTCGATGCGGGCGTCGAGGTCGTCACGCCACGTCCTGGACAGCTGGGCCCAGTCGGCCTTGGTCGGGACGCGCTCCTCGGGCAGCGCGTCGAGCGCGGCACGGATGCGGGCGAGGGAGACACCGACCGACTGCGACACCCGCACGAACGCGATGCGCCGCAGCACGTCGCGGCGGTAGCGCCGCTGGTTGCCCGCCGTTCGGACGCTGCGGATGAGTCCCTCGCGCTCGTAGAAGTGCAGCGCGGACACGGCGACGCCGCTCCTGCGCGCGACCTCGCCGGGCGTCAGCATCACGAGAGCGGTCACCGTCACAGCGTACGCCCTTGACCTCAACGAAGGTTGAGGTTCTTCGATGGTCCCATGAGAGCCGTCCGACAGCACGAGCTGGGTCCCGCCGACGTCCTGCGCCTCGAGGAGGTCCCCGACCCGCACCCGGCCGCGGGCCAGGTGCGCATCGCCGTCACGGCGATCGGCGTGCACCTGGTCGACACCCACATCCGTCGCGGGGGTTCTGGCAGCCCACGGTGCTGCCGAACGTCCCGGGCCGAGAGGTCGCAGGGCGGATCGACGAGGTCGGCGACGAGGTCGACCCCGGCCTGATCGGCCGTCGGGTCGTCAGTCACCTCGGCGCGACCGGCGGAGGCTACGCGGAGCTCGCCGTCGCCGAGGCGTCGGCGGTCCACCCGGTCCCGGACCTGCTGACGGACGAGATCGCTGTCGCGTCGATCGGGACGGGTCGCACCGCCGCGGGAGTCCTGATGCTGACGCCGATCGGGTCCGACGACGTGGTCGTCGTGACCGCGGCCACGGGTGGCCTCGGCGCGCTGCTGGTCCGCGAGGCGCGGCGACAGGGCGCCTGGGTGCTCGCCCTCGCGGGCGGTGCGAGCAAGGTCGAGGCGGCTCGCCGGCTCGGGCCCGACGCCGTCGTCGACTCGCGCTCCGACGACGTGCTGTCGGCGGTCGACGCCGCACTGGACGGTCGCACCCCGACCCGCGTCTACGACGGCGTCGGTGGAGAGCTGGCGGCCGGACTGCATCGCCTGCTGTCGCCGACCGGAGTCCTGACGAACTACACCGGCCTGGACCCCGACGCCTTCGGTGGCGGCGCCGAGGTCCGCAGCCTGCTGGCTCCGGACTGGGCGGAGCGCTTCGGTGGCGTGGCGGCGCTCGAGGCCGAGGCCCTCGCCCGCGCCGCTGACGGATCGCGGGTGCCGCTGGTGGGCGCGGCCTATCCGCTCGCCGAGGCCGCGACGGCCCACCGGGACCTCGAAGGGCGCCGAACGGTGGGCAAGGTCGTGCTCGACGCACGGCGACCCCGATGATGGCTCTGGTGACGGGGGACCGCGAGACGCTGTGGACGGGCCGCCACGGTCCGGCGACCGTGGGCGTCTTCGCGCTGGCCTTCCTCGTCGCCTTCGAGTCGATCGCCGTGCTCACCGTCATGCCGGTCGTCGCCGACGACCTCGACGGGCTGTCGTGGTTCGGCATCGCGTTCGCCGCGCCGATGGCGACGGCCGTCGTCACCCTGACCGTCTCCGGGTGGTGGTGCGACCGGTCGGGGCCGCTGCGTCCGATGGTCACCGGCGTCGGCGCGTTCGCCACGGGACTCCTGGTCGCGGGCCTCGCTCCCACGATGCCCGTCTTCCTGCTCGGCCGAGCCGTGCAGGGCCTCGGCGCCGGCCTCGCCGGCGTCGCGCTGTACGTCGTCATCGCCCGGGCGTTCCCCGAGTCGCTGAGGCCGCGAGCGTTCGCGGTCGTCACGAGTGCCTGGACGCTTCCGGCGATCGTCGGTCCGCCGGTGGCCGGCGTCGTCGCGGACCAGGTCGGCTGGCGCGGGGTGTTCCTCGCGGTGCCGCTCGTCGCGATCGCGACCGTGCTGCTCCTCGTCCCCGTGCTGCGCGCCGCCGGGTCCGGTGCGGCCACCGCGCGAGCGCCGCGCGTCGGCCCGGCGGTCGTCGTGGCGGCCGGTGTCCTGCTCCTCGCGCTGGCCGGGCAGCGGGAGGTGCGCGGGTGGCAGGTGCTGGGCGTCGTGGCGCTCGGGGCGGTCCTCGTCGCCGGGCCGCGGCTGCTGCCTCGCGGCACGTGGCGAGGTGCGCCCGGACTGCCGAGCGTGATCGCGACCCGCGGCCTGCTCGCGGCCGGCTACTTCGCGGCCGAGTCCTACCTGCCGCTGTCGCTCGTCGAGCACCGTGGTCTCGGCACGGCCGCGTCGGGTGCGGTGCTCACGGGCGCCGCGGTCGCCTGGTTCGGCGGCGCCTGGGCCGCGGCCAACCTGTCGTTCTTCGCCGACCGTCGCCTGCGCCTGCTCGTCGGCAGCACGGCCGTGACCGTCGCCACCGTCTCCGTCCTCGGGAGCCTCGTCGACGCGGTGCCGCTCGCCGTGGTGTTCGTGGGCTGGTCGATCGGAGGCTTCGGGATGGGGATGGGGGCGTCGACCCTCGCCCTGTTGACGCTCGACCTGTCGGAGGACGCCGACCAGGGAGCCAACAGCGCGTCGCTGCAGGTCAACGACCAGATGGTGCAGTCCACCGTGCTGGCGCTGAGCAGCGTCGCCTTCGCGTGGCTGCTCGTCGACCACGAGACCACGGCGTACGTCGTCGTCGTGCTGGGAGCCGTCGCGCTGGCCGTGAGCACCTTCTGGACGCAGACCCGCGTGCGGATGACGTGACCCCCCGGGTGAGGCGCCGGCCTCGGCGCCCGTCTCGCGTGCCGCGACCGGCGCCTCGTCGCGCCGGCGGCGCCGATACCCTTGACCGGTGAGCTCGCCGCACGACCCCCGTCCCCTCCGCGTCGCCCTGCTGGGCTGCGGAGTCGTCGGCACGGAGGTGGCCAGGCTCCTCACCCGCGACGCCGAGGAGCTCGGACAGCGCATCGGTGCGCCGGTCGAGCTCGTGGGCGTCGCCGTGCGGCGCCTCGGACGCACCCGCGACCTCGACCTGCCGGCCGACCTCTTCACGACCGACGCCCACGGGCTGGTCTCGCGCGGTGACCTCGACGTGGTCGTCGAGGTCATCGGGGGCATCGAGCCGGCCCGCGAGCTCATCCTCGCGGCACTGGAGAACGGCGCCTCGGTCGTCACGGCCAACAAGGCGCTGCTCGCCGAGGACGGCGCCACGCTCTACGAGGCCGCCGCAAAGGCCGAGCGCGACCTGTACTTCGAGGCCGCGGTCGCCGGCGCCATCCCCATCGTCCGGCCCCTGCGCGAGTCGCTGGCCGGCGACACCGTGGAGCGGGTGCTCGGCATCGTCAACGGCACCAC
>JALRKU010000309.1 GCA_023254755.1 Aeromicrobium sp.
GCTGCTCGTCCTGGGGCTGCTCGTCCTGGGGCTGCTCGTCCTGGGGCTGCTCGTCCTGGGGCTGCTCGTCCTGGGGCTGCTCGTCCTGGGGCTGCTCGACCCCGGCCTGCTCGGCCTGATCGCTCGGTCCGTCGTCGACCACGGCCTCGACCGGCGCGTCGGGCGCCACCTCGGCCTCCTGTGCCGCTGACGAGTCAGAGATTTCCGCTGACGAGTCAGAGGTTTCCGCTGACGAGTCAAGAGTTTCCGCTGACGAGTCACTCGGCTCGGTCACCGCGCGCGAGCCCGCGTCGTCCGCGGACTCCTCCGCACCCTCGGTGGCCTCGCGGAACGGCTTCTCCTCGGCGGCGTCGACCTCGGTCGACTCCACCTCCGGCGCCGCGACGGCGAGCGACTCCAGCTCGGGCGGGGTGATCGTGTCGAGCACGTGGGGCGGCAGCTCCTGCGACGCCGAGCGCTTGAGCTTGGCACCGGAATGCGCGCCGCACCCGTGGGCGAACGAGACGACCCGACCGTCGGCGTTGGCCTGCCCGTTGCCGCAGACGCCGAAGCGGTCGGACAGGTCGCCGGCCAGGCTGATCAGGAAGCCGCAGGTCCCGCACACACCGGCCGCCTGCTGCGCGATCGGGGCCGCCGGTCCGAACTCGCCGTCGTACCAGCGGTCGGCGGCTCCTTCGCGACCCTCGATGGACAGCACCCACTCTCGACCGAGGCCGACCTCGCGGGCGAAGAACCGGTCCGGCGTCTGCTCGTCGCCGTCGCCCGCGGACCACGCCGGGACGAGGCGGACGTCGTCCTCCTCGGGCGGCAGGACGTCGCCGGGGCTGAGGTCGCCGGGGCGCAGACGGTCCTTGTACGGCGTCCAGGCGGGAGCCACGACCGCGTCGTCGCCGGGAAGCAGCACGACGTCGTTGACGGTGACCCGGTCGTCGTCGGCGACCCGCGAGACGCTGACGGACCAGTACCAGCTGCGGTAGCCCGGCTCGAGCGCGGCGAAGTGGTGCGAGGCCAGCAGACCGCCGGCGATCGCGTCGTCGTCGAGGACGACTCCCAGGTGCTCGCCGACCTCGCCACCGGCCGCCTCGACCGCAGCGGCTCGCGCCAGGTCGACGGCAGAAGCCAGCGTCGGATCGATCGTCTCGGGCATGTCTTCATTGTCACCCATGTCCCCAGCCTGCGCGGCCGCAGGGGTGAGGCAGGATGGAGCAATGCACGACGAGGGACTCGAGGACGGCACCCGACGTCTCGACCTCCCCGAGGACGCGGATCGCGACCGCGGTGCTGAGCCGAGCGGGCCGAGCGCCGCCCAGCGGGTCCGCCGCGTCTCCGGAGCGGTCGGGCGAGGCGTCGCGCGCGGAGGCAACGCGGCGTTCGTCGGTGCCCGACGCTTCACGCACTCCGGCGGCGCCGGAGAGAGCGGGCTGTCACGTCTGCTCGAGCTGCACGCGTTCAACACCGCCGGCGACGCCGCGGTGGCCATCTCGCTGGCGGGCACGCTGTTCTTCACCGTCCCGACCGACGAGGCGTCGGGGCAGGTCGCCCTGTTCCTCGTGCTCACGATGCTGCCGTTCGCGGTCGTCGCCCCGCTGATCGGCCCGTTCCTCGACCGGTTCCGCCGTGGTCGGCGGTGGGCCATCGGCGCCACGCTGGCGATCCGGGCGTTCTGCTGCTGGGTGCTCGCCGGCTCGGTCGCCGACGAGTCGGCCACCTTCTTCCTCGCGGCGCTCGGCTGCCTCGTCTCGTCCAAGGCCTACGGCGTCACGCGTGCCGCGGCCGTGCCCCGCCTGCTGCCGCGCGAGTTCACCCTCGTCAAGGCGAACTCGCGGATCTCCCTCACCGGCACCGCCGCTGCCGCCATCTCGGCTCCGCTCGCGGGCCTCGGCGCCACCATCGGTGCCGAGTGGTCGCTGCGCTACGCATTCCTGCTCTTCGTGGTGGGGACGATCCTCGCGATCCTGCTGCCGCCGAAGGTCGACTCGAGCGAGGGCGAGGAGCAGGTCGAGCTGTCACCCACCGGCGAGGTCACCCGCGGGATCGTCATCCCCCGCGCGGTCGTCAACGCGCTGCGGAGCAACTCGGGCCTGCGGCTGCTCACGGGATTCCTCACGATCTTCATGGCGTTCTCGCTCCGCGAACCCCCCGCCTCGATGGGCTGGGACCACAACGCCACGATCCTGCTCGGCCTGGTCGTCGGAGGCGCTGGCGCCGGCAACACGATCGGCGTCGTGCTGGGCAACCTGCTGCGGTCGCGGCCGCCCGAGATCGTCGTCGTGGCGGTGCTGGTGCTCGACGTCGTCGTGCTGGCGGCGGTCTCGCTCGCGTTCACGTGGTGGACCGCCGTGCTGCTCGGCGTGACGGTCGGCCTGTGTCAGTCGCTCGGCAAGCTGAGCCTCGACGCCCTGATCCAACGCGACGTCCGCGAGTCGATCCGCACCTCGGTGTTCGCCCGGTCCGAGACGCTGCTCCAGCTGTCGTGGGTCATCGGTGGCATGGCCGGCATCGGCCTGTTCACGATCGACGCCACGCCTCGTGTCGGGCTGCTCGTCATCAGCGGCGTGCTCGTCGGCTGGCTGGCCTGGGTCGTCGCCCGAGCCCGCGCACGCCCGACCGAGCCAGGGCCCGCGGCCCCCTGACGCGTCAGCGGGAGGGATGCACCCGGAGCGCGGCGGGCGAGAGCTAGAGCTCGAGCTCGGCGGCGACGGCGCGCAGGACCTGGGCGATGGGCCGGGCGAACTGGCGGTCGGGATGACGGCCGTGCCGGTAGGCCTCGCCGATGTCGTCGAGGGTCTTGATTAGGTCCTCGACGATGACGACCATCTCCTCGGGCTTCTTGCGCCGGGCGTTGGCCTGGTTGCGCGAGACGGAGCCGACCGGGTCGAGCACCCGGACCTGGAGCGCCTGGTCGCCGCGAGCACCCGACACGATGCCGAACTCGACGCGGGTGCCGGCGCGCAGCGAGTCGACGCCCTCGGGCAGCGCGTCGGAGCGCACGAACACGTCGTCGCCGCCCTCGCGGCTGAGGAAGCCGAATCCCTTCTCGGCGTCGTACCACTTCACCTTGCCCGTGGGCATGTCGTCACCTTCGCGTCGCCGTGCTCCCACGCGGAGCACCTGGTCTGGCCCAGCCTAGTCCGCCGGCCCTGGTGACTCCTGACGGACCTTCGCGGTGATCTTCGGCAGGTCGCCCGTGCGCTCCTCGTCGAACGTCACCACGACGGTCTGGAAGCCCTTGTGCCGCTGCGACTTGGCATAGGCCGCGTACGCCTTCTGGTCCGCCTGGGTGAGGATCACGTTGTCGGTGAAGGGCGTGAGCAGGGCGCGCGGGTACAGGCGCCGGCGCAGCACGACGTTCACCTCGAGCCCCAGCACGACCATGATCGCGGCGACGTACACGAACGCGATGAGACCCAGGACCAGCGCGAACGTGCCGTTCATCTGGCTCGCCTTGCCGATGACCTCGCGGACGTAGGTGTTGCCGACCCACTGCAGCGCCTGCCACAGCAGCGCCGTCACGAACGCGCCGGGGAACACCGAGCGGATCCCGGCGCGGCCCAGGCTGAGCAGCCGGAACAGCCCGACGAAGATCGCCACGGTCAGCAGGAAGCCGACCAGCCGGATGAGCCAGCCCAGCTGCTCCTCGACCTCGGCGCCGAAGGAGTCGGGGTTGGCGAGCACCGACGACCCGACGGCCAGCAGCAGGATCCCGAGGCCGGCGATCCCCAGGAAGATCAGGCTCCGGAAGCGCAGCAGGAACGGGTTGGCCCGGCTGTTGCGCGGCACCGACCACGCGATGTTGGCGGCGTTCTGGGCGGCCTGGCCCAGACCCATCGCACCATAGATCGCCGCGACCGCGCCGATCGCGATGGCCGACGGGCTGCCGGTGAGTCCCTCGGGGCGCCCGAGCTGGTCGCCGATGATCGGGAACTGGCTGAGCGCCGAGTCCAGCAGCCTGTCGCGCAGGCGCGGGTTGCCGTCGAGGACGAAGCCGAGGATCGACGTCGCCATGAGCATCAGCGGGAAGATCGCGATGAACGCGTAGTACGTGATGATCGCCGACAGGTAGGCGCCCTGGTCGTCGAAGTACTTGTAGATCACGGCCAGCGGGAAGCCGACCACCGGGTGCTTGCGCTGGAACCGGTCGATCCGGTCGACGAGCCTCATGGCAGGTACGGCTCCGCAGCGCGGGCGACCGCGGCGAAGACGGCCGGGTCGAGGGCGACGTCGAGCTGCTCGAGGTCGTCAGGGCGCAGTCGCACGACCCGGTTGAGCCGCACCTCGCTCGGCCGGCCCTCGCGGTCCCACCCACCGGTCCCGACGTCGAACCAGAACCGACCTGCCCGGGCCTCCTGGTCCGTGTCGCGATCGTGGTCCTTCGACGTCAGCGGCAACGCCAGCAGGTCGTCGCCGTCGCGGGCGACGAGCAGGACCGGACGGTGCTTGCCCTGCGTGGCGTCGTCCTCGTACGGGACCCACGCCCACGCGACCTCGCCCGGGCTCGGCTCGCCGTCGCGCTGCGGCGCGTACTCCAGGTCCACGAGTGCAGCCTAGAGGGACCCGTCAGTCCAGGCTGGGCAGCTCGCGCTTCATGACCTTGCCGGTGGGGTTGCGCGGCAGCTCGTCGAGGAAGACCGTGCGCCGCGGCACCGCGAAGCGGGCCACGCGACCCCTGGCGTACTCCACGACGTCGTCCTCGGTGAGCTCCTCGCCCGCCTTGGCCACGACGAACGCCGCGAGACTCTGGCCCCACTGCGGATCGGGGATGCCGGTGACGACCACGTCGGCGACCTTCGGGTGCTCGATCAGCGCGTCCTCGAGCTCGCGCGGGAACACGTTCTCGCCGCCGGAGATGATCATGTCGTCGTCGCGACCCGACACGAAGAGTCGGCCGTCCTCGTCGAAGTGCCCCAGGTCGCCTGTGCTCATCAGACCGTCGCTGAACGACTTGGTGTTGCCGTCGGTGTAGCCGCCGAAGGGCATGTCGTTGCCGACGTGGATGACGCCGGTCTCGCCCGCCGGGACCTCGTGGCCGTCGGCGTCGAGGATCTTGACCGTGGTGCGCCACGGCGTGCGGCCCGCGGTGCCGGGCGCGGCGCGCAGGTCCTCCGGGCTCGCGATGGTGACCCAGCCGGTCTCCGTCGCTCCGTAGAAGTTGTAGACCGAGTCGGTGAAGGTGTCCATGAAGTGGGTCGCGAGCTCGCCGGCCAGCGCCGACCCGCTCGACGCCGTGATCCGCAGCGACGAGACGTCGGTCGACGCGATCACCTCGGGGTCGGCGTCGACGAGCCGCTGCATCATCAGCGGCACGACGACGAGGACCTCGGCGCGGTGCTGCTCGATGTCGCGCAGCACCTGGGCCGGGTCGAACTTGCGGCGCAGGACGTACGTGGGGGCGGTCGACAGCGCGAAGCCGAAGTTGATCAGGCCCCAGGAGTGGAACAGCGGCGACGACAGGACGATCGTCGAGTTGCCCGAGAACGGGATCGCGCCGAAGTACGTGACGAGCGGCTTGAGGTCCCGGGGCTCCTCGCGCTTGGCCCCCTTCGGCAGCCCGGTCGTGCCGGACGTGAAGATGATGACGCTGCCGTGCTTCTCCGGCGGCTTCGGGGAGGCGTTGCTCTCGGGCGCGAGCAGGCCGGCGACGGTGGGCAGGTCGGGGTCGTCCGACTCGGCCCAGGTCAGCACGACGTCGTCACGCGGGACGTCGGCAGCGACCGGCAGGAACTCCTCGTCGAGCAGGACGAGGGCCGCCGACTCTCGCTTGGTCAGCTCGCCGAGCTGCGACGCGCTGGCCATCGTGTTGAGCAGCAGCACGCGACCGCCCAGCTGCATGATCGCGATCATCCCGATGACCATGTAGCGGTGGTTGCGGGCGAGCAGGGCGACCGAGTCGCCGGGCTCCAGGCCGCGCGCCTTCAGCGCGTGGGTCAGCTGGTTGACCTGCTGAGCCAGCTCACGCCAGGTGATCTCGCCCGCGTCGTCGATGATGGCGAGCTGGTGCGGCACCCGCCGGGCCGCCGAGTGCAGGCCCGACGGGAACCCCGGCCCCCACTTCGCCAGCTGCAGACCGGCACCGATCAGGCGGTGCGGCCAATTCGGTGCGATGAGGCCGATGCGTCGGAAGACCTTGAGGGTGTACGAGAGATCGCCCATGACGGGAGCGTAACAACGAGTTACCCACGGGTCACCGGGACGCTCGTCACCCCTGGCGCCTCCCAGGATCAGGGGACCGGCTGGGCCGCGAGCTCGGCGGTCTCGGCCTCGGTGAAGAGGCGGGAGCGGATGATGAAGCGGTGGCCGGTGGGGCCCTCGATCGAGAAGCCCGCGCCCCGGCCGACGACCACGTCGATCGTGATGTGGGTGTGCGACCAGTAGGTGAACTGCTCGCGAGAGATGTAGACCGGCACCGCTTCCGGGTTGCCGACCTCGAGGTCGCCCAGGTGGACGTCGGAGGGGCCGGTGAGGAAGGTGCCCTGGGTGTAGCACATCGGGGCCGACCCGTCGCAGCACCCGCCGGACTGGTGGAACATCAACGGCTGGCCATGCGACTCCCGCAGCTCGCGCAGCAGCGCGGCGGCGTCGTCGGTGACGTCGATCCTGGACACGGTCATGCTGCTCCTTCGAGGTGGCGGGACGAGGCGACGGGGGCCGCGCCAGGGTGCGCGGCCCCCGCCGGGTCCGTCAGAAGAATCCCTGGGCGTTCTCCGAGTAGGAGACGAGCAGGTTCTTCGTCTGCTGGTAGTGATCGAGCATCATCGAGTGGTTCTCGCGGCCGATGCCCGACGACTTGTAGCCGCCGAAGGCCGCGTGGGCCGGGTACGCGTGGTAGCAGTTGGTCCACACGCGGCCCGCCTGGATGTCGCGACCGGCGCGGTAGGCCGTGTTCGTGTCGCGCGACCACACGCCGGCGCCGAGGCCGTACAGCGTGTCGTTGGCGATGCTCATCGCGTCGGCGTAGTCGTCGAAGCCCGTGACCGAGACGACCGGTCCGAAGATCTCCTCCTGGAAGATGCGCATCTTGTTGTGGCCCTGGAAGATCGTCGGCGCGACGTAGTAGCCGCCCGACAGGTCGCCGCCGAGGTCCACGCGCTCGCCACCGGTGATGATGCGCGCGCCCTCCTGCACGCCGATGTCGATGTAGCTGAGGATCTTCTCCAGCTGGTCGTTCGACGCCTGGGCACCGATCATCGTCTCGGTGTCGAGCGGGTTGCCCTGCTTGACGAGCTTGGTGCGCGGTTTCAATGGCACCGTGGTGGACAGCCATGTGGCGAGCGCTGCGGTCAAAGCCAATGATTTGAAATATGCCGAGGTGTTCAACGAAATTCGCATTCCTTCTGCCTCGTTGGACTTTCACAAAGAAATGA
>JALRKU010000404.1 GCA_023254755.1 Aeromicrobium sp.
AGTCGCCGGACCAGACCCTCACCCGCGCGATCGGCTCGTGCCGCGACAGCGCGTGGCTGCTCGTGTCGCTGCTGCGGCAGTACGGACTCGCGGCACGCTTCGTGTCGGGGTACCTCGTGCAGCTGACGTCGGACCAGACGACCGTCGAGGGCGGCGCCGACGGTCCCGCCGAGGACTTCACGGACCTGCACGCGTGGACCGAGGTGTTCCTCCCGGGCGCGGGCTGGGTCGGGCTCGACCCGACCTCCGCGCTGTTCGCCGGCGAGGGACACATCCCGCTGTCGGCCACGCCGCATCCCTCGTCGGCGGCGCCCATCTCCGGTGTCACCGAGCCCGTCGGCGTCGAGTTCTCGTTCTCCAACACGGTGCGCCGCATCCACGAGCCGCCGCGGGTCACCCGGCCGTACACCGACGCGGCGTGGCAGCGCATCGACGCCCTGGGGGAGCAGGTCGACGCACGTCTCGTGGCCGGCGACGTGCGCCTCACCCAGGGCGGTGAGCCGACGTTCGTGTCGCTCGACGACATGACCTCGGCGCAGTGGAACACCGACGCCGACGGTGACGACAAGCGTCGGCTCGCCGCCGAGCTCGCCGAGAGGTTGCGCGAGACGTACGCCGCCGGCGGCGTCGTCCACCGCGGCCAGGGCAAGTGGTATCCCGGCGAGCCGCTGCCGCGCTGGCAGCTTGCCCTGCAGTGGCGCCGCGACGGCGTGCCGCTGTGGTCCGACCCCAAGCTCCTCGCCGACCCCTGGGACGCCGACAGCGGACGCGACGACGCACCCGCCGGTGCAGCGGCACTGGCCGCCGAGGTGGTGCGAGTGCTCGGGCTGCCGGACTCACAGGTGCGACCGGCCTACGAGGACCCGCTGCTGGCCCTGGCCGCCGAGCTCAGGCTGCCCGACGGCGAACGCCCCGACACCGATCCCGTCACCGCCACCGCCGGCGACGCCGCGGCGCTCGACGCCGAGGAGACGACCCCCACCGGCTGGGTGGTCCCGGTCGTCACGGGCGACGAGTGGTGCAGCCCGGACTGGCGGTTCCGTCGGGGTCGCCTCGTCCTGGTCCCCGGCACCTCACCGGTCGGACTGCGCCTGCCGCTGGACGCGATCAGCTGGACCGACCCCGAGGCGCCGGCGGAGCCGTCGTACCTCCGGGGCGACACGCCGCTGGATCCCGGCGTCCCGGAGGTGCCGGTCGTGCCGGTCGAGGACCAGCCCACCACCGCGCTGGCGTTCGAGGCCCGCGACGGCCACGTGCACGTCTTCCTGCCGCCGACCGAGCGGCTCGATGACTACGCCGCGCTGCTGCGGGTCGTCGACCGGGCTGCCACGGCCCTCGACCTGCCCGTCGTGCTCGAGGGCTACGGTCCGCCGCCCGACCCGCGACTCACCCAGCTCGTCGTGACCCCCGACCCCGGCGTCATCGAGGTCAACGTGCAGCCATCGGCGTCCTGGGCCGAGCTGCGCGACCTGACGACGACCCTGTACGAGACCGCGCGACGCACCCGGCTGTCGACCGAGAAGTTCGACCTCGACGGCACCCACACGGGCACCGGCGGCGGCAACCACATCACGCTCGGCGGGGCCGACCCGGCGGACTCGCCGCTGCTGCGGCGGCCCGACCTGCTGGCGAGCATGGTGGCCTACTGGCAGCGGCATCCGTCGTTGTCGTACCTGTTCTCGGGTCGCTTCATCGGCCCGACCAGACAGGCGCCGCGCTTCGACGAGGGGCGTCCCGAGGCGGTCTACGAGGCCGAGATCGCGCTCTCGGAGATCCACCGCATCGCCGGCGAGGCCGCCGACCGCGGTGACGACCCGCCGCTGTGGCTGGTCGACCGCGCCCTGCGGCACATCCTGACCGACCTGACCGGCAACACGCACCGCGCCGAGTTCTGCATCGACAAGCTGTACAGCCCCGACTCGTCGCGCGGGCGGCTGGGACTGCTGGAGCTGCGCGGCTTCGAGATGCCGCCCCACCCGCAGATGGCTCTCGTGCAGTCGCTGCTCGTGCGCTCCCTCGTCGCGATGTTCTGGGAGCAGCCGTACCGCGCTCCGCTCGTGCGGTGGGGCATGGCGCTGCACGAGGACTTCCTGCTGCCGCACGGCGCCTCGCAGGACCTCGCGGCGGTCGTCGCCGACCTCCAGGCGTTCGGCATCGACTTCGACCCCACGTGGCTCGACCCGTTCACGGAGTTCCGCTTCCCGCGACTCGGCCGCACGCACCTGCCGGTCGCCGGGTCCGACAGGATCGAGCTCGAGCTGCGTCAGGGCATCGAGCCGTGGAACGTGCTCGGCGAGGAGGCCACGGCCGGCGGCACCGCCCGGTACGTGGACTCCTCCGTCGAGCGGGTGCAGGTGCTCGTCCGAGGTGTTTCGCCCGACCGACAGCTCGTCACGTGCCAAGGTGTTCCCGTGCCTCTCACCCCCACCGGATCGAACGGTGAGTGGTTCGCGGGCGTCCGCTACCGCGCCTGGCAACCGCCGTCGGCGCTGCACCCGTCGATCGAGGTGCACTCGCCACTGACCTTCGAGGTCGTCGACCGCGCCTCCGCGACGTCGCTCGGCGGCGCCACCTACCACGTCGTCCACCCCGGGGGACGCGCTCACGAGAACCCCCCGGTCAACGCCCGCGAGGCCGAGGGAAGGCGCGACGCGCGCTTCGAGCCGCTCGGGCACACCACCGGAGCGATCGACGTCGCTGCGCTCGACTCGCTGGCGCGGCGAGCGGCCACGGTCGAGCAGCCGCACACGCTCGACCTGCGACGGGTGCTGCGCACGCGTCCCGCCTCCCGCACGGACAAGGAGGCTCGGTGACCGCTCTGCGGGCCTACGCAGCGAGGGTCAACCAGCCGACCCTGACCCCCGACGGGCCCTCGGGAACCGTGCTGGCCGGCACCTACGACGAGGTCATCGCCCCCGACGGCACGTTGCGTCCCGGCTGGGCCGGCATCGCCGAGAACGCGGTCCAGCTGACCGACGAGGAGCTGCGCCGGGTGCGTGGCGACGTCGAGCGATTCCTCGCCGACGACGGCGTCACCTACACGCCGGCTCGCGACGGCTCCGACGCCGAGCCGTGGAGGCTCGACCCGTTCCCGCTGATCCTCTCGGCCGAGGAGTGGTCGCCGCTGGAGACCGGCCTGGCCCAGCGCGTCGAGCTGCTCAACGCTCTGCTGGTCGACCTGTACGGGCCCCAGACCCTGCTCTCGCGCGGGATCGTCCCGCCGGCCGTCGTGTTCGGCCACAGCGGCTTCCTGCGGGTCGCGGCGCGGGCGTCGGCCCGCACCGACCGTCCGCTGCTGTTCGCGGCGACCGACCTGGGCCGCAACGCCGACGGCGACTGGGTGGTCGCGGCCGACCGGGCCCAGGCGCCCTCCGGCGTCGGCTACGCGATGGAGAACCGTCGCGTGATCTCGCGGGTCCTGCCCGACCTGTACCGGCGTGCGGGACTCCATCGGATGGCGCCGTTCTTCCAGGCGCTGCGATCCACCCTGATCGAGGCGGCACCCGAGGACAGGCCGAATCCGCGCGTCGTCGTCCTGTCGCCCGGATCGCACTCGGAGACGGCGTACGACCAGGCGTTCGTGGCCTCGAGCCTCGGGTTCCCGCTCGTCGAGGGCAGCGACCTGACGATGCGTGACGGTGCCGTCTGGATGCGCGTGTTCGGTCGCCTGGAGCGGGTCGACGTGATCCTGCGCCGGGTCGACGCCGCCTGGAGCGATGCCCTCGAGCTGCGCAAGGACTCCCAGCTGGGCGTCGCGGGACTCTCCGAGGCGGTGCGCCGCGGCACGGTCCGCGTCGTCAACGGCCTCGGCGCCGGAGTCCTGGAGAACCCGGCGCTGCTGCCCTACCTGTCACAGGCGTGCGAGGTGCTGCTCGACGAACCACTGCGCCTGCCCTCGGTCCAGACGTGGTGGGCCGGCGACCCGGTCGGACGCGAGGTCGTGCTCGACAGGATCGACGAGCTCGTGGTGCGCACGATCGACGGGGCCGACGTGGTGTCGGCGGCGGGCGAGCAGACGCCGGGCCTGCGCGAGCGCGTGCTCGCGTCTCCGCACCGCTTCGTCGCGCAGGAGCCCTTGGCCCTCTCGCAGGCGCCGGCGGTCGGCGCCGACGGTCTCGCTCCGCACCCCGTCACGCTGCGAGCGTTCACGCTGCGGCACGGGTCGGGCTACCGACCGATGGTCGGAGGTCTGGCCAGCGTCTACGCCGACGGACGGCCGGCCGCGAGCAAGGACGTCTGGGTCATCAAGGACGTCCCCGACGCGCTCGACCAGGGCGTCGCGGAGCTGCTGCCCATGACGCACGCCCGAGAGCCCGAGGCGCTGGTGCCTCGCGTCGTCGAGGACCTGTTCTGGTTCGGGCGCTACTCCGAACGTGCCGAAGACCTGCTGCGGTTGATCCTGACGGCCCACGCGGGGGCGCAGGACTTCCGCTCCCGACCGCACAGCGTCGGCGGCGCCGCGCTGGCCGTGCTGATGGACGCGATCGCGTCGTTGGCCGGACGGGTCGACTCCGACGACCACGACGAGGTGTTCCGGGCCGTGCTGCTCGAGCCGCGCCGTCGGGGCGGCGTGGCGCAGTCGCTCGCGTCGCTGCGTCGCTCGGCGCAGAGCGTGCGCGACCAGCTGTCGTCCGACACGTGGCACGCGCTCGGTGACGTCGATCGTGCCGTGGGTCAGCTGCGCGCCTACCGCTACAGCCACCAGATCGCGGAGAGCTCGGGGCGCATGCTCACCGGCGTGCTCGCGCTCCAGGGCGTCACCGCCAACATGATGCGCGACCCGGGATGGCACATGCTCGAGGCCGGCCGTCTGGTCGAGCGCAGCCTCCAGCTCGCCCAGCTGCTGAGGGCCACCGCAGTGGTCCGCCGCGGCATCGACGTCGACCGCGAGGTCCACACAGCGGTGCTGACGATCTCCGAGAGCGTCGTGACCCACCGTCGTCGCTACCGCGGCTACGTGCGGCTCCGCGGCGTCCTCGACCTGCTGCTGCTCGACCCCGACAACCCGCGGTCCGTCGCGTTCGCCCTCGCCCGCCTCGGCGAGCACCTCGCCGCGATGCCCGGCTCGACCGGGTCGAGCCGCCCCGAGCGACTCCTGGCCGACCTGCGCGACGAGCTGGCGGCGGTCGACGTCGCCGAGCTGGCCGTCGCCGAGGGCGAGCGCCGGGTGCACCTCGAGCAGTTCCTCGACATCTTCGTCGACCGGATGTCCCGGTTCGCCACCGCCGTCGGCGAGGTCCACTTCGCCGCCCCGCCCGTGCCGCGCGTGTTCGGCTTCGCGACGGTGCAGGAGTGAGCGGGGATGACGCGATGACGCAGCACTACCGCGTGTCGCACCGCACGACGTACTCCTACGACGACGACGTGTCCGACAGCCTGGGCATCGCCTACCTCGTGCCGCGCGACCTGGCGTGGCAGAAGGTCGTCAGCCAGGAGATCTCGATCGACCCCGAGCCCGGCGACCGCTCGAGCGACGTCGACTACTACGGGAACACGGTCACGTACTTCCAGGTCACCGAGCCGCATCGCGTCCTCTCGATCCACGGGCTCAGCGAGGTCGAGGTGTTCGCCCCGGTCTACGACGAGGCGGCGCTGGCCCAGCCCTGGGAGCAGGCCCGTCCGGCCGAGAGGCCGGACGTCCCCGACGCGTGGCAGGCCCTCGACCTGACGTTGCCGTCGCCGCTCGTGCCGCTCGTGCCGGGGGCGCACGAGTACGCCGCGGCGTCGCTCACCCCCGGGCGGCCGGTCGGCGAGGCGCTGACCGACCTGATGCACCGCATCCATGCCGAGTTCACCTACGACAAGACGGCCACGACCGTCACGTCGACGATCGACGACGTGCTCGGCACCCGGGCCGGGGTGTGCCAGGACTTCGCCCAGCTGACCCTGTCGTGCCTGCGCTCGCACGGGCTCGCGGCGCGCTACGTCAGCGGCTACCTCGCCACGACCCCTCCGCCCGGCAAGGAGCGGATCGTCGGCGCCGACGCGACCCACGCCTGGGCGGCCGTGTGGATCCCGGGGGAGTCGACGGGCGGTGGCTGGCTCGCGATCGATCCGACCAACGACCAGTGGGCGAACGACCGCTACGTCACGGTCGCCTGGGGTCGTGACTACGGCGACGTGCCGCCGGTGAAGGGCGTCATCTTCACCGAGGCGAAGAAGTCGACCCTGCGCGTCGAGGTCGACGTCGCGCCCGTCTGACGCGGGTGTCGGTCGAAACGCCGACACCTGCGGTCGGCCGGCGAAAATACGATGTCGTGCGTGACGGACGAGCGACCGCAGGCGGGCTGGTACGACGACGGTTCGGGCCGTCCGCGATGGTGGGACGGCGTCGAGTGGGGCCAGTACGCCACCGTGCCGGAGTCCATCCCGCCCTCTGCGGCGCCGACCCGGCGACGTCGAGGGTTGCTGATCGGTGGGATCGCCGCACTCCTCGTCGTCGTGGGGACGGGAGTGGCCGCATCGGTGCTGCTCCTGCGCGGCGACCCGCTGACCGAGGTCTACGAGGAGTGGAACACGGCAATCGAGACCGCTGACTGCGGACTGTACGAGCGGATCACCACCGAGTCGTTCCGAGACGACTACGCCGGCGACGACGGGTACTCGTGCTCGTCCTTCGAAGAGCTGTCGGACCCGGACTTCCTTGACGACTTCGACTTCGAGGTGCGGTCGAGCACGACGGAGGGCACGAGCGGCACCCTCGAGGTCTGGCAGAGCTGGCTCGAGGACGACGGAGACGAGGGCACCGGCGACGTTCGCCGGGAGGTGGTCACCACCTACGGGCTGATCCAGCAGGGCGGGGACTGGCTGTTCGACACGGCGGACACCCCCGACGAGTGACACCCGGCCTGCACGAACGTGGACGGGTGGGCACACTAGGTCGGTGAAGGCATTCGTCTGTCGTGTCTGCGACAACCCCCTGTACTGGGAGAACTCGGTCTGCGTGTCCTGCGGGACCAGTCTCGGCTACTCGCGGGAGGAGCGAGCGATCGTGCCGGTCGAGAACGGCGCGTACACCGACGGCGACGGCGTGACCCGGCGGATCTGCCGCAACCTCAACCTGTCGGGCTGCACGTGGCTCGCGCCGATCGAGGGAGGACAGTGCTCGGCGTGCGACCTCACCCGCACCCGACCCGCCGACGACGATGTCGAGGGCCTCGCCCACTACCCGGCCGCGGAGGCTGCCAAGCGGCACCTGGTCGTCGAGCTCGACGTCCTGG